>CANRXD010000036.1 GCA_947643685.1 uncultured Clostridium sp.
AATATCATCGGTCCCCAGGAGCTCCACTACGCCGGCAGTATGGCTTCCAATGGCCAGCTTCTGCCCGACGGTGACCTGCTGCCCCGCGGCGACGTGAAAGACGGCCTGGTAATCGCGGTGCCTTTGCTTAAGCAGAAGTCCACGGGCTCCTGGATGGTGCTCTATGGCAGCAACCTGACCGGGTTCAACTCTGTGATGGCGGGCAGCGACATACCGACCAGGCGCAGCGCTGTTCTTCGGGCCGCGCTGGAGCAGGCCGGAGGGGAGGATTACGCCGATTGGCATCTGGATTGGGACACCGAAAACACGCGCTTGTACGGTAAGCTCTACGACCTGCCCGGCCTGGCCACCCGCTATCTGCTCAACAATCCTGACGGCGGCGATATGCAGATGGTCTATGGGATCATTCCGCCTGCGGCCCTGACGTCCCTGGGCATAACGGGAACGAATGCAGGGGAACGCTATGCCTCTCTGTGGGAATATGTAAAGGCGCATGGGGTGGAGAACACCATCACCGCCATTAAAAACGTCGGAGACGGGAATGCATTCCGCCTGATGAGTGTGCAGGAGTTTAACCGAAACTTCCGTTCCCTGATCTACATACCCAATGAGCGGCGGGAGCTGCGTGTGCTGAAAATCGACCGGGACGGCAAGCCCCCTGCCGCAGCCCATGCGCCAGTACGCTATGGGTAACGATGTGGACGTGACGCTTCAGGATATCACCGCTTTCATGCAGATCCAGCCCAGCGGGAGCTTTAAGTTAGACGGCTGGAAAGATGCCATGCTGGAGGGCACGGATATTGTGCACAGCATGAACCTCCACTTTGGGCGCAACGAATTTGTTGATTACGGCCTTCATGACCAGGACGGCGGTAAAAATTACTACCCCTTCTTCGTCACCGATACCGGCTTTGTCCGGACACGGGTCCAGCAGAACTATGATGCGCTTACGGGGAAGCAATATGACACCGAGGCGCCAAATGCCAACAAGGACAATCTGGGCGCCACCGATCTGACCAACCTGTTCAGCCTGCTGAATATGGTGGTGGTGACTGACCGGACCGATGAGGAGGTTCTGACCGGCCAGCTGACCATCGGCAAGAGAGTGACAGGAGAGGGCCTGACAGATGAGGACCATACGAAGCTCTTTTCCTTCACCGTAAACCTGACTGATAAAGATGGCAACGCCCTGGACGGCGTATTTGATTACTATTTTTATGGCGTGGATAAGGCAGGTAAGATATCAAATGGAGAGACGCTGTTGCTCCATCACAACGAGTCCCTGACCATCCTTGGTCTGCCTGCGGGGACCCGGTTTACCGTGACGGAAGCACCGGAAACAGACTGGTATGTGCATCCGCAGACTGGTTCCTATTCCGGTGAGATTCCCGCGGACGGTGACTTCAATGCAGCTTTTACCAATTCGAGACAGGAATTCCCCCGGACGGGAACCGGCAGCCTGACCATTCAGAAAATGGTTACCGGCTCAGGGGGCGATAAGACAAAGAAATTTGATTTCACCGTCAGCCTGACGGGAGAGGGAACCTTTACCCATGGCGGTGTGCCTTATACTCTGCCATGCGATTTGTCCTTTGCGCTCAGGGATGGCGAGAGCGTAACGATCGAGGGCCTGCCTGCAGGAACAACAACATATGTGGTGACGGAAAGGGGAAATGAGGGGTATACCGTCACAAAAACAGGCGACATTGGCACGATTGTGGAGGGAGAAACGTCCACTGCGAAGTTTGTCAACTACATGGACGGACAAGTTCCGGAGGAACCGTCAGAAGTCCAGATAACAGTAAAAAAGGTCTGGGTACTGGACAGCGGCGGCCAGATGGCTCCGTCCGTGACAGCGGTGCTCTATCGGAACGGGACACGGTACGATGCAGTGGAGCTGAACGCCGGGAACGGCTGGGCTTATACATGGAGTGGTCTGGACGGCAACGTCGTATGGAACGTTGAGGAGCCGGAGGTTCCCGATGGCTTTACATCCTCTGTCAGCAAAGGCGACGGGCTGAACTTTATCATCACCAACGATGACATCTCCGGGGAAACGCCGGATGACCCCGATGACCCGGAAAATCCCACAGACCCGGAGAACCCCACGGATCCGGAAAATCCCACGGACCCGGAGAGTCCCACGGATCCGGAGAATCCCACAGACCCGGAAAATCCCACGGACCCGGAGAGACCCGATGATTCGGAAAGACCCGATGACCCGGAAAATCCCACAGACCCGAAGAATCCCACGAATCCGGAGGGGCCCACAGACCCGAAGAATCCCACGGATCCGGGGAGTTCCACAAACCCGAAGAATCCCACGGAACCGGAGAGTCCTGCTGACCTGGAGAGCTCTGGGACCTCGGACGACCCCGATGCCCCGGGTCATTTCCCTGAGGAGTCTGTTCCCGACGACCCGGACAGCCCGGATGACGGGGAGCCTGAGCGGATTCCGAAGACCGGAGATACCAGTTTCGACGGACTCTGGGTGCTGCTCTGTACGGTATCTCTCCTGGGTCTTGCAGCATTGCAATTTATCAAGGCGAAAAAACACAGCTAATATGTCCCCTTCCGGAAGAACCGTACCGGACTTCCGGAAGGGTTGCACTGAATTACCGATTATCTTAAAACATTTCTCATTATCGCAAAACATTTCTTATCTGTGCACTCTGAAAGATCTCAGTACCATTTTGAAAATGGCCAGGATAAAGCAGCACTGGCAGTGGTTTCTGCCAGTGGCAAACATAATATCATCACCGGCTGTCGTCTGTGCTCCGGACAATTACTCATGGGAAACTTGACATCCTGGTTTTTGCGGGTACAATAGTCTTAAAGATTTGTAATAAACGGAGGATGAGAGTTGAAGAAGAATTCAAAGTGGAGAAATTTTTGCAGGGCTGTTACAGCAGAACTTAAGGAACACAGGAGTACGTTTCTTATTTATACGGGACTTCGCCTGATGGTGACGGTTGTATTTGTCATGCAGCTTTTAAACCGAAATTATGAGAGTGCGTTTTTATGCGTGCTGACGCTGGTGCTGATGATACTTCCCAGCGTAATTCAGGTGACGTTTCGTGTGGAGCTCCCCACACTTTTGGAGATCATTATTCTTATTTTTATTTTTGCGGCGGAGATTCTTGGAGAAATCCGCTCATTTTATATGCAGTTTCCCTATTGGGACACCATCCTCCATACCTTAAACGGCTTTTTGTGCGCTGCCGTGGGATTTTCTCTGGTGGATATTATGAACCGTCAGAGCCGGGTGAAATTTGACCTATCACCACTTTTCATGGCGGTGGTGGCTTTTTGCTTTTCCATGACTATTGGTGTACTGTGGGAGTTTTTTGAGTTTGGAATGGACATGCTTTTTGGCCTGGACATGCAGAAAGATACCATTGTACATACCATTTCTTCCACGCTGCTGGACCCGGCCTTAAAAAACAACTGTGTTTCTATTACGGAAATCCATGAGGTGGTGCTGGACGGACGGGCGCTTTCCATTGATGGATACCTGGATATCGGACTCATTGATACCATGTGCGATCTGATCGTGAATTTCATTGGGGCGCTGACCTTTTCTTTCATGGGATATTTTTACATAAAATACCAGAATCACAAAAGTCTTGTGGAAGGGCTGGTTCCGGAGCCCTGGTCAGAAGAGAAACAGGCAGCTTATCAGAAAAGCAGGAAACAGTAACCAGTAACCAGTGACAAATGTAATGGCCCAAAGTGAGGAATGGCATCTGCCTTTCAAATGGGATGTGAGATATAATTACAGTATCAAAAAAACATCTTCGGAAAGGGGAATGGCTATGAGATTTATCATTATGATGACACTTTATGGGGCAGCGGTTCTGGGACTTGCCATATATTTCGCAGTGATGGGAATTGTGAAAGCATGCAGCGGGAAGCCAAAGGAAAGTTCTGAAGTATACGGCGGGAAGCCAAAGGAAAGCTCTGAAGTATGCGGTGGGAAGCCAAGGGAAAATTCCGGTGACCGGGATGTTGTAAACACCATCGCCCTTGTGGCGGGCGCTGTTTTTGTAATTCTGGCGGGGTGCATGTTTGCCACTACCACCTGGAGGCGGGTGGGAAGTTTTGCAAAGATTGTGCTTGTGGCGGCCTTTGCGGCAGCATCGTTTCTGGCCGGATGGGCAGCAGACGAAAAGCTTCATATTCGGAGAACAGCTATGGTCTGCCACTTCCTGGGCTCCGTATTCGTATTTTTGCTGGCAGTGGCAGCCGGATATTTCCATATGCTGGGGCCGGTCTTTACCTTTGAAGAAGACGGCTGGTGGTGTGTTTTAGGACTGGGCTTTATGGGGTTTCTGGGAGGTCTTGCGGCAGGTGCTTTCCGGTTCAAAGGCGCTGCCTATGGAAAGGTACTGTTTCTTTCCTTCCAGACAGTCACCATCTTCCTCGGGGGATGCTGCGGAATAACCTTCTGGGATGAACTTCTGGATGTGGGCGGCTCCCATATGGAAGTTATGATCTTTGGGATGGTGTGCCTCTTTGTGATGGCGGCGGGAAACGGCTGGCTGGTTCTGAAAAAGAAACAGGAATGGGCCATGGTTATGACCGCCCTTTCGGCAGCGGGACTTGTGCATTATACGATGGTTTTTCTGCCGGTTTCCATGGAAAACCAGTTTTTCCTCATGGCGGTCCTTATGACCATATGTTTTTTGGGCCTTAAGGCTTTCTGCGGCATAGCAGCGGAAATTATCTGTACTCTGGCTCTTTGGATGGACACAGGAATGCTGGCTCTTCTGGAGCTCTTTGGGCAGGGCAGTTTTCTGGATGAAATCAGGCTTTTGGCGGCGCTTTTTATGCTGGGATTTGTGCTTTGGGTATGGGGAAAGAGAGTTGCCCCCATAAAGTTACTGCTTCCCTTTGCCATGTGGTATCTGGTGGTTCCGGTGAGGGCGCTGACGGGAGAGATTACCCCCTGGATGCCAGATTTCATGTGGTTTACATTCTTTTATGCGGGCGGCCTGGCCGTCTGGGAGCTTTTAAAAAGGGAACCCTGGGAGCCTGCGATTCTCACCATTGGCGGACTTTCCCTCTATTTTGAAGCACTGGCAGGGGAAGCCGGCTGGGAGGCAGCCTGGGCAGTCCTCCTGGGACTTTACGGATGCAAAAAGGCTTTTGACGGCAGGGAAAAAATCACATGGGCCATTGTTGCGGTTTTAACGCTGGAGAGTCTGTTTGCGGGAGGTCTGGCCAATGCCCTGATTTTGGAAGGAGTCTGCTTTATCCTCTACTTCCTGGCACACAAAAAGGAGAACAGGCGGCTTGCAAAGGGTTCCGGAATCCTCATGGTTCTCATCGCAATTTATGTGATGAAGGATTTCTGGATGGATCTTGCGTGGTGGGTATACCTGCTCTGCGCCGGAATCGGTCTCATGGTGTTTGCGGCCGTGCGGGAGAAAAAGAACTAATTGTACAAGAAGCATCGGGCGTCCGCCTGGTGTGGACTTTAACTTGATTTTTCGGGCAATGCGGAGGGATATATGGGAGGATTTCTGCTTCAGATTACCTATCTTTGTACCATCGGATGTTCTGTTTATACATCAGGATGGCTGCTTCTTAAAGCGGGAAGGAATAAGGACACCCTGGCCCTGACCGCGTGTCAGGCACTGGTGATCATCTGGTGTGTTCCTCTGCTGTTTTCAGAATTTCTCACTGCCAGGACCATGAAATATGTGGCCTATGGGATTTCTTATGCCGGAATCAGCTTTATCGGCCCGGCCTGGCTGGAGTTTTCCTTCGGATACTGCAAAAAAGATCCGGGCCGCCTTATCAGGCGTCTGCTTTTTGGAGTCTCCATGTTCAATTATGCCATGTTTCTGACCAATGAAAACCATAATCTGTTTTACCGGCAGTTCGAAGTGGAAACGGTGAAATATGGCCCCGTTTTTTATTTCCACATGCTTTTCACATATGCGTGTGTGGTGGGGGGAATGGCAGTGGTATTCTGTGAATTCATTAAGAGGCGGGTGGAGGTCAGGCATCTGGCAGTAATCTGCCTGGCCGGAGCCATTCCTCTGTGCTTTAACTGCCTTTACCTTTCCGGCGCAGTGAAATCCGGTTTTGATCTTACGCCTCCGGCATTTGCCTGGTCCAGCTTTTTAATGCTCATCGCCGTTTTCCGGTATGACTTTCTGGACGTGAACGCGATGGCCTTTGAACATATTTTCGATTCTATTGCAGAGGGCGTTCTGGTGTACGACCGAAGAGGGATGCTGACTTATCATAACCAGGCGGCGAAGAAATGGATTGGTCTTGGGGAAAATGAAAACATGGAGTCAGTGAATAGAAAACTGAGCGTCATGGGGTTTTCGGATCTGCCCCGGGATAATGACGGGCAGGAAGTCCGAGAAGGGCAGGGGATCCGGGAAGGGCAGGAGGCCCGGGAAGAACCGGGGGGATTGGGAGCGCAGGAGGCCCTGCAAGAGGACGGGACCAGGCTCCGCATGAAACAGTACCGGTATAAAAATTCCAGGGGACAGACGGAAGCAACGGCTGTGATTCTCACAGACGTGAGTGAGTTCTACCAGGCTCTTAGAAATAAGGAAGAGCTGGAGTTTTCCGAGAGGCGTCTGGCAGTGGAGCAGGAAAGGAACCGCATTGCACAGGAGGTCCATGACACCACAGGCCATACGCTCACCATGATACAGTCTCTGCTCAGGCTGATGCGTACCCAGATGAAAGAGCTGGCACCGCAGGAAGGCGGTGAGCCTTCGCAGGATGATAAAATATATGAATACATGGCCCAGGCCCAGGAACTGGTGACAGGGGGAATTCGTGAGCTGCGCTGTTCCATCAATGAAATGCGGCGGGAAAAGGAAACTACGGTGACAGGAACTGTGGAGGATCTGGCGGGGCGCGTGAAAGAAATTCCGGTGGAGGTGGAAGTCCAGGGAGAGGACAGTCAGGTTTATACCTGTCTGGCGCCTGTGGTTTATGGAATTTTGCGGGAGGCCATCACCAACTGCCTAAAATACGCGGCGGCATCCCGCATGGATGTAATCGTGAAATTTGAGAGGGATTCCCTGAAGCTGTTCATTTTTGACAACGGATGCGGGTGCAAAAGTATCCGGGAAAGCAATGGAATCCGGGGAATCCGTGAGCGGACGGAAAAAGCAGGAGGGACCGTCAGGTTCTTTTCCGCAGCGGGAGAGGGATTCCAGATTTATCTGAGTCTTCCGGTAAAGGAGAAGAAAATATGATAAAAGTAGTAATTGCAGATGATATCCAGATATTAAGGCAGGGGCTTAGGGCAATTTTAAGCCAGGATCCGGAAATTTCAGTGACCGGTCTTGCCGCAGACGGGAGAGAAGCCTTTGAGCTGTGCCGGAAAGAACGGCCGGATGTGGTTCTTATGGACATGCGGATGCCGGGATATGACGGAAGCTGGGGGATCGAAAAAATAAAGGAACAGTTCCCGGAGATTAAGGTACTGGTGCTGACCACCTTTGACGACAGTGAGACCGTGGAGGCTGCGGTGGGAAAGGGAGCTGACGGATATATTTTAAAGGAAATGGAAGATGAAAAGGTGATCCAGTCGGTGAAGGCAGTCTGTATGGGCGTCCGGGTGTTCGGCGGCAGCGTGTTTGACGGAATGCGAAAACAGATGACAGCTTTGGAAAAAAGGAAGCCGGAAAGGGACCGGAAAACAGAAGAAAAAATCGGGACCATTACGGAACGGGAACGGGACATCATGGGCCTTGTGGCCAGGGGGATGGATAACAAGGAGATTGCAGCAGAGCTTTTCCTGGCAGAGGGTACGGTCCGAAACCATATTTCCAGGATTCTGGAAAAACTGGAACTTAAGGACCGGACCCAGCTTGCGGTTTTTACAGTCAAAAACCGCCTGGACGGAGAATCCTAAATATCGGAGGAAAGGGACCAGCCGCAGTCTCCTGTGTAAATCATCTGCTTTGTCATACCGCCGTCGATGCAGATGTTTTCTCCCGTGATAAAGCCGGCCTTTTCCGAGCAGAGGAAAAGTGCCATGTTGGCGATGTCCATGGGATTTCCCACACGGCCTGCCGGATGCTGGAACGCGTCCGGGCCGGAATATTCCCTGAAGCTTGTGTCAATCCATCCGGGGGAGATGGAATTTACCCGTACAGAGCCGGAGAAACTTACGGCCAACGCATGGGTCAGGGCAGCAATCCCGCCCTTGGCGGCGGTGTAGCTTTCTGTCTGGGGCTGGCTCATGCGGTCTCTGGAGGAGGAAATATTCAAGATGGAGCCGCCGGGGGCAAAGTATGGACGGAATAGCTTGGACAGATAAAAAGGCGCCGTTACGCCCACGAAGAGGGCATAATTGAATTCCTCATAAGAGCAGTCGTCGATTCCCTTCATCTGCGGCAGGGCATTGTTGACGAGAACGTCCACATGGCCGTAATCGGAAATTACCCGGGAGGCGAAGTCCTCCAGCACCTCCTTACGGGAAAGATCTCCCACGTAATAATCGTTGGGGAGAAGATCAATCGTACATACAGACGCGCCGTTTTTTCTGAATTCATCTGTGATGGTTTTTCCAATCCCTCTGGCGCCTCCGGTCACCACCACAACTTTGTTTTTAAAAATCATTCGTACCTCCTGTTATTTTTCGGCCTCACTGCTGATATGAGCCTTGATGGCGGCGAAGCTTTTTGCGCTGATCACATGTTCGATGCGAAGCTTAAGAGATAGGGTTAAAATAATAACACTTTCTGACACCGGCCGCATCTGGTACCCAGCACCAGCCTGTAACCATACGTCCTCTTGTACCATCGGAATCATTGTTCAGATAATAATAACTTCCATCGGTATCAAGGAACCATCCTGTCACCATACTGCCATCTGTGTCAAACCGGAACCAGTCAAAGGCTGACTGGCCTTTGGAAAGATCTGCATAAGGGTTATAAATGGCAGCCCAGCAGTTCTTATAGAACTTTCCGGATTCATCCATGAAGTTCCAGGAGCCCTCGGATGTGGTTCCCCAGGTTCCACGCACTACATAGTCCGGAAGATCGGAAGCCAGGCCTTTGTCGCCGGAAAAGCTGCTTCCACCAGAACCCGAGCCGCCAGAACCAGAACCGCCGGAACCGGA
>CANRXD010000037.1 GCA_947643685.1 uncultured Clostridium sp.
ATCATACTGAAACGTCCTACTCTGGAATTCAGCTATAAAAATGACGAGCTCCATGATCCGTTTATCAATAAATACTATGCTCTTTCCCTGGAACTTGCCACGGAAGAGGAAATTGAGACAATTACCAGATACGCGTTCAAAGTCAATGAAGTGATGAAGAAATATTTTGACAGTCTGGGAATCGATCTGGTGGATTTTAAAATCGAATTTGGACGTTTCCATGGACAGATTATCCTGGCTGACGAAGTTTCTCCGGATACCTGCCGCCTCTGGGACAAGGAAACCCACGAAAAGCTGGACAAGGACCGTTTCAGAAGAGACCTTGGAAATGTGGAAGACGCTTATAACGAAGTATTTAGACGGCTGGGGATTGAGGATAGGAAATAAAAAATGGAAAAAACGCTTGCTTTTGACTTGGGAGAGGACAAGGCGCATGAGGAATGCGGCGTATTCGGCATGTATGACCTGGACGGAAACGACGTGGCCTCAACGATTTACTATGGACTGTGTGCTCTGCAGCATCGGGGACAGGAAAGCTGCGGAATCGCAGTCAGCGATACATACGGACCTAAGGGAGTGGTGAACGCCCACAGAGGGATGGGGCTCTGCAATGAGGTATTCACACCGGAGATTCTTGATGGGCTGAAAGGAAACATTGGAGTCGGCCATGTCCGTTATTCCACTGCCGGCAGCAGCACCAGAGAAAATGCCCAGCCGCTGGTACTAAATTATGTGAAAGGAACGCTGGCACTGGCCCACAATGGAAATCTTGTCAATGCGCCAGAGCTTCGTAGGGAGCTTGCCTATGACGGTGCCATTTTCCAGACTACCATCGACACAGAAGTAATTGCCTACCACATTGCCAGGGAACGGGTAAAGGTAAAGACTGCCGAAGAGGCAGTGGCCAATGCCATGAGAAAGATAAAGGGCGCGTATTCGCTGGTCATTTCAAGCCCGAGAAAGCTCATGGGGGCCAGAGATCCCCGGGGCTTTAAGCCTCTCTGCATCGGAAAGCGGGACAATGCCTATATTCTTGCATCGGAGACCTGTGCCCTGGATACGATTGGGGCGCAGTTTGTCCGTGATGTGCTTCCCGGTGAGATTGTCACCATCACAAAGGACGGTATCGTCTCCAATATGATGCTCCGTGACGGAAAAGAAGCAAGGTGCGTGTTTGAATATATTTACTTTGCAAGGCCTGACAGCGTATTTGATGGTGTGGGTGTTTATCACTCAAGAATTTACGCAGGCCAGTGTCTGGCCAAGGATTCTCCTGTGGATGCAGATATTGTGGTGGGCGTTCCGGAGTCCGGAAACGCCGCAGCCCTGGGATATTCTATGGAATCGGGGATTCCCTATTCCATGGCTTTTGTAAAGAATTCTTATGTGGGAAGGACCTTTATAAAGCCGAAACAGAGCAGCAGAGAATCGGCGGTGCGGGTAAAATTAAATGTTCTTCGTGAGGCCGTGGATGGAAAGCGGGTCATTATGATTGACGATTCCATCGTCCGGGGAACCACCAGCAACCGGATTGTAACCATGCTGCGGGAGGCCGGGGCCAGAGAGGTCCATGTGA
Organism: uncultured Clostridium sp.; assembly: GCA_947643685.1. Lineage (GTDB taxonomy): Bacteria > Bacillota > Clostridia > Lachnospirales > Lachnospiraceae > CANRXD01. The sequence goes on from CANRXD010000037.1 coordinate 1,577, forward strand.
AGGTAAGTGCGCCGCCGTTTTTGCATCCCTGCTATTTTGGCACGGATATTCCTTCCAGTGATCAGCTGATCGCCTATGGAAGGACGGAGGATGAAATCTGCAGAATTATCGGGGCCGATTCCCTGTCCTATCTTAAGGTGGAACGGCTTAAGGAAATGGCCGGAAATCTTCCGATCTGCACGGCCTGTTTTACCGGAGATTATCCGGTGGACCCGCCCGGTGAGGATATCCGAACTTATGAAAAATAATACAAGTGAAACAGAAAAGATGATTGTCATGTACGACAGATACCAGAGCCCTCTCTCCGAGAGATATGCAAGTAAGGAAATGCAGTACATTTTCTCCCCGGAAAAGAAATTCCGGACCTGGAGAAAGCTGTGGATTGCGCTGGCTGAAACTGAGAAAGAGCTTGGCCTTTCCATTACAGATGAACAGATTGAGGAGCTCAAGGCCAACCAGGACGACATCAACTTCGAGGAGGCCAGGGCCCGCGAGAAGCTGGTGCGCCACGATGTCATGTCCCATGTATACGCTTACGGCCTGCAATGCCCCAAAGCAAAGGGAATTATCCACCTGGGCGCTACCTCCTGTTATGTGGGAGACAATACGGATATTATTCTGATGACAGAGGCCCTGAAGCTGGTTCGGAAAAAACTGGTGAATGTGATTGCCGAACTGGCGGACTTTGCCGATAAGCATAAAAACCAGCCGACTCTGGCCTTTACCCATTTCCAGCCGGCCCAGCCTACTACGGTGGGAAAGCGCGCCACACTCTGGCTTATGGAGCTTAAGTTGGATTTGGACGATCTGGATTATGTGATTTCCACCATGAAGCTTTTAGGCTCCAAGGGAACCACAGGAACCCAGGCGAGCTTTCTGGAGCTTTTTGACGGAGACCATGAAAAATGCCGGAAGGCAGATCAGATGATCGCCGATAAGATGGGCTTTTCCGGATGTTATCCAGTTTCCGGACAGACCTATTCCAGAAAAATTGACAGCCGGGTTTTGAGCGTCCTTGCGGGAATTGCTCAGAGTGCCCACAAGTTCTCCAATGATATCCGCCTGCTTCAGCACTTAAAGGAGGTGGAAGAGCCTTTTGAAAAGAATCAGATCGGTTCCTCTGCCATGGCCTATAAGAGAAACCCCATGAGAAGTGAGAGGATTGCTTCTCTTGCCAATTATGTGATGTCTGATATGATAAATCCCATGCTGGTGGCTTCCACCCAGTGGTTTGAGCGTACACTGGACGATTCCGCCAATAAACGTCTCTCCATTCCGGAGGGCTTTCTGGCTGTGGACGGCATTCTGGATTTATACCTTAATGTGGTGGATGGCCTTGTGGTATACCCGAAGGTGATTGAAAAACATCTCATGGCTGAGCTTCCGTTTATGGCTACGGAAAATATCATGATGGATGCCGTAAAGGCCGGAGGAGACCGGCAGGAGCTTCATGAGAGAATTCGTGAGCTTTCCATGGAGGCAGGAAGGAATGTGAAGGAGGAAGGAAAGGACAACAATCTTCTGGAGCTGATTGCCGCGGATCCGTCCTTTAATCTTTCCCTGGAAGAGCTGCAAAGAACTATGGACCCGTCCAGGTATGTGGGCCGTGCACCGGAGCAGGTGGAGGAATTCCTGAATGAAGTGATTCGTCCGGTTCTTTCGGAAAACAGGGAGATTCTGGGTGTAAAGGCTGAAATCAACGTATAAGGATATTTGTGGAATACAGCAGTGTCAATAATCCAAAGGAGGATATTATCAATGGTTAGAGCAATCGTAGGTGCTAACTGGGGTGACGAGGGAAAAGGAAAAATTACGGACATGCTGGCGAAGGAGTCCGACATTATCATCCGTTTCCAGGGAGGAAGCAACGCAGGCCATACCATCATCAATAATTATGGAAAGTTTGCCCTTCATCTTCTTCCGTCCGGAGTTTTTTATAATCACACCACAAGCATCATCGGCAACGGCGTGGCATTAAATATTCCGTATTTAATCAAAGAACTGAATGATGTCACAAGTCAGGGCGTACCAACCCCGAAGATTCTGGTGTCCGACCGGGCCCAGATCATGATGCCGTATCATATTTTGTTTGATACTTATGAGGAGGCACGTCTTGCAGGGAAGTCCTTTGGCTCCACCAAGTCCGGGATTGCTCCGTTTTATTCTGATAAATTTGCAAAAATCGGCTTCCAGGTGAGTGAGCTGTTCGGCGATGAGAAGACGCTTATGGACAAGGTAGGGAACGTCTGTACCTTAAAAAATGTAATGCTGGAGCACTTGTATCACCAGCCGCTTCTGGATCCCGGTGAGGTTTTTGCAACCCTGATGGAATATAAAGAGATGATCGCTCCCTATGTGTGCGATGTGTCAAAATACCTTTATGATGCGATAAAAGAAGGAAAAAATATTTTACTGGAGGGGCAGCTTGGCTCCTTAAAGGATCCGGATCATGGAATTTATCCCATGGTAACCTCTTCCTCCACACTGGCCGCCTATGGTGCCATCGGCGCAGGCATTGCGCCGTATGAAATCAAAAATATTACGACTGTTGTAAAAGCATATTCCAGCGCTGTGGGCGCAGGCGCCTTTGTCAGCGAGATCTTTGGCGCGGAGGCCGATGAGCTTAGAAAACGCGGAGGCGATGGCGGAGAATTCGGCGCAACCACGGGACGTCCGAGACGTATGGGATGGTTTGATGCTGTGGCTTCCAGATATGGATGCCGGATCCAGGGAACCACAGAGGTGGCGCTTACGGTTCTGGATGTTCTGGGATATCTGGATGAGCTTCCGATCTGCGTAGGATATGAGATTGACGGCAAAGTGACAAAGGACTTCCCGACAACGGCATATCTGGAAAAGGCAAAGCCTGTTTACAGGAGACTGCCAGGGTGGAAGTGCGACATCCGCGGAATAAAGAAATATGAAGAACTGCCGGAGAACTGCCGGAAATACATTGAAACCATCGAGGAGGAACTTGGCGTTCCGGTGACCATGGTTTCCAACGGACCGGGCAGGGACGATATTATTACGAGAAAGTAATACTGGCGGAAAGAAAAACGGCAGGCAAAAAGAGGCAAAGAGAGGAATCCATGGCGGATTTCCTCTTTTTGTGCAATGGGAAAGTGCACTTTATTGCATAAAAAGCACTCTGCCTGGAATTGTACTGCCGCAAAAAGGAAGACGCCGTCGATTCAAAGGAAACGAGGACAAAAAAACATATGCCAAAGCTCAGTGACAGAGTTCAGACCTTTACAGATTCCGTAATACGGAGAATGACAAGAATCAGTGATATGACTCCGGGAAGCATCAACTTAAGTCAGGGGTTTCCGGATTTTGACCCGCCGAAGGCTATTTTGGAGGCTCTTTCCAGGGTTGCCATGGAAGGCCCCCACCAGTACTCCATTACCTTCGGAGCCGAAAATTTCAGGGAGGCCCTGGCCGATATGTACACAAAAAAGCTTGGGAGAACCATAGATCCAGATAAAGAGATTGTCGTGACCTGCGGCGGCACCGAGGCCATGATGTCCGCCATGATGACGATCTGTAATCCCGGGGATAAGGTCATTGTGTTCAGCCCGTTTTATGAAAATTACGGGGCTGATGCCATTCTCTCCGGCGCCGAACCGGTTTTTGTGCCGCTCATGCCTCCGGAATTTGGCTATGACAGCAAAGTGTTAAGGCAGGCCTTTGAACAGGGGGTAAAGGCCATCATTATCTGTAATCCCTCCAATCCCTGCGGCAAGGTGTTTACGCGGGAAGAGCTTTTGGAAATTGCCGCTCTCGCAAAAGAGTACGATGCTTTTGTGGTGACCGATGAGGTTTATGAGTATATTGTATATGAGCCATACAGGCATGTGCCCATGGCTTCCCTTCCGGGAATGTTTGAGAGGACCATTACATGCAGTTCCCTGTCCAAGACTTACTCCATCACAGGCTGGCGGCTGGGATATCTGGTGGGACCGGAGGAAGTGATGGAAGGAGCGAAAAAGGTCCATGATTTTCTTACTGTGGGCGCGGCGGCTCCTTTACAGGAGGCGGCCGTCACAGGGCTCCGGTTTGATGAAAGCTATTACAGGGAACTGAAGGCGCTGTATACAAAAAAGAGAGACTATTTCTGTCACAGGCTGGCGGCCATGGGACTTCCCCATACGGTGCCCCAGGGCAGCTATTTCGTCCTGGTGGATATCTCTGGTTTTCTGGCTCTTCCAAAGTTTTCCGGATGGGGAGATATGGAATTCTGTGAGTGGATGATAAAGGAATATAAAGTGGCCGCGGTTCCGGGCTCCAGCTTTTTCAGAGAGCCGGTAAACCACCTGATTCGTCTGCACTTTGCAAGAGGAGAGGAGACTTTAAAAGAGGCGGCAGACCGTCTGGAGAAGATGGCCGGGGACTGGCTTTCTTAAGAATTTCTGACAGGCATTGAAACAGCGGAGGAAAAATGGTATCATATGGACAGACGGAAAGCTATTGTTTTGGTCCTGTATGGTCTCCGTTTTCTCCGTCCTTTCGTCTGTCGAAAAGCATCAGCCCGTAAAACAGGACAGGGAGTATAATGAGGCAGACCAAAAGAGCCAGGATGGTTTCGGAAGAGGCTCCTGTGACAGTACAGACCATAAGGGCCAGTACGGCAGCAAAGATGGCGACAATGCCAAGGACGGCTGAAATTCGTTTCATATGGAAAATCTCCTTGTGAACAAAATGAGGTGGGGAAACGACCTGCCGCAGGCGGAAAGGTCTGCGGATGGTCTTTCTCTTTATTATAATACATATCTGTGAAAAGGGAAGATAAAAACCCGGAGGGAGGAAAAAAATGAAGAAAAAATGGCTGGCTGCAGCAGCAGGCTTATGTATTTCCATGTATGCGGCAATGACTGCCTTCGGTGCAGACGGAACCTGGCTGCCGGTGAATGAAGGCTGGCAGTACAAACGGGCCGACGGTACCATGGCTAAAAACTCATGGGAAGATATTGATGGTGAATGGTATCACTTCGGAAGCGACGGACTTATGGAGACCGGGTGGCATAAAATCAGCAATATCCGTTATTACTTTGAACCCAGCGGAATCCTGGCCGAGGGATGGAAGTGTTACAACGAGGGCGGCGAAGAACAGTGGTATTACTTTGACCGGGATGGGCAGGCTGTGATCCAGTGGCTTTACGACGATGGAAAGTGGTACTGGTTCAACGCCAATGGAGTGATGAATACCGAACCTTCCAGGACTATTGGCAATAAGAAATACTATTTCAATGAGGATGGAAGCGCCCAGGTCAATTTGTACCGTGGTTTTAAGTATTACGATGTGGACGGCCAGGCCGATTCAGACTATGACGTAAGAGCTGAGAACAGAAAGGGCAAAAAAATTTCCATTCCTGATGATGAGAAAGACGAGATTGCGGAAAAGCTCAATGCCCTTCCCAAGGGGTGGCTGAAAAAATTCGTGGATGATGGCTGGACCTTTGTTTACTGCCCGGATAAGGAGTATTATTCTTCCGCAAAGTTTGAGGACGGCAGTGAAAAGTACTATTTCTACTATAAACTCAGCACCTCTGATAAAATAATCCGTTTCTGCGACAAGGAGGATATCTGGACAGCCTTCGGCGAATATATATACAGAAATGCAAAAGCGGATTTGAAGGAGTTAAATTATCCTACGGAGCTGAATTATAAATTCAGCGAACTCAGCAGACTGAAAAATCTTCCGGATTCCCTGTATGAGGACCGTCAGACCCTCTTTGGGCTGCTTCTGTCAGAATATCTGGATGAAACCGGAAAAGAACGGATGGAAAATGAGATGGAGGATCTCTATTTCATCATGAATCAGATCGTCAACAGCCGGGACGGTGACGGAAAGCCCCTGGAGATGGAAAGTCCATGGGGAAATAATAAAAAATCTTAAAAATTTTTACGATTCCTCCTCATTTTTTGAGAAAGCCTGTGCAGATATGATATAGTAAAAGTACTATAAGCAGCACATGGAAATCTGAAGGAAACGGGGAGGAGTTTTTATGTTTGGAAAGCAAAAGGCGCTGGCCGGAATTCTGGGAATTACAGTTGTGGCGGCCGGACTTTTCGGAAGAGCGGATATGATCCTGGACCGGCCGTTCTTTTATGTAATTAAAAACCGCGGACAGGTGATTCTCATGGGAATCTGCGAGGATCCTCTGGGTTAAAGGGAATGTTTTTCCACTTGACGAATCTGGCTTTCACTGTTACCATATAAATATAACAAATGATACAAAGAAGGTCGGTGGAGGTGTGATACTGAAGATTGATTTTGACAGTGAGGAAGCCCTTTATGTGCAGCTTTGCAACCAGATTATCCGGGGAATTGCCACAGAAATGCTGCACGAAGGGGACAGTCTGCCATCGGTGCGGCAGCTGGCTGATGAAATCGGAATTAACATGCACACAGTCAACAAAGCATATGCTGTTTTAAGGCAGGAGGGGTTTTTAAGGCTGGACCGGAGACGGGGGGCCGTTATTGCCCTGGATATGGATAAACTCAGAGCTTTAAACGAAATGAAGGAAAGCCTGGCCCTGGTTGTGGCCAGAGGAATCTGCCGGGATGTGGGCCGGGAGGAGGTCCATGGCCTGATTGATGAGATTTTTGACGAATTCTGTGGACAGGAATAAAGGAGGAGACAGATGCTTTGTGAACACTGTAAAATGCGGGAAGCAACAGTGAAATATGTGGAAGTGATAAACGGGGTAAAGACGGAGCACAATCTCTGCGCGGCCTGCGCGGGCCGGGTGGATATTGGTCAGTATTCGGCGCTGTTTGAAGGGGAATTCCCACTGGGAAAGCTGCTTTCCGGGCTTTTGGGAATCCAGAACATGGACCAGAGCACGGTTCGCCTTCCAAACGTGGCCTGTCCTGCCTGTGGGACTACTTATGAGGACTTTGTGACAGAGAGTAAATTCGGATGTCCGGACTGTTACAGTGTGTTCGACCCTTTGATTGGCGAAAATATCAGGCATCTCCAGGGAAGTGAGCGTCATGTGGGAAAGCGTCCGAACCATGTAAGTAATGGGGGCCCGGATGAAAAGGAGCTGAAGGAAAAAGCAGAGGGACTTCAGAGTACCCTGACAGGAGAAGAGAAGGTCCGGCTTTTGAAAGCCCGGTTAAAGGACGCCCTGCGGAGGGAGGACTATGAGGAGGCGGCTTCTCTGCGGGATGAGATTCATAAATATAAAGAGGAGAGAAAGCAGGATGGAGAAGTGGTATGAGGTTCCTGAAAAGGAAAGCTCCAATGTGATATACAGCCGGATCCGCCTTGTAAGAAACTGGAAGGAATATCCATTTCCGGGAAAAATGACCGGAGAACAGAATGAGGAAATGACCAGACGGCTCTGTGAAGGCCTGACAGGTCTTGGAACTCCGGTGTATTTAAACCGGATGTCTGAGCTGGAAAAGACAGCTCTTTTGGAGCGCCGGGCCATTAACCGGGGAGCTTCCAGAAAAAAAGAACCTTCCGCGCTGATTTTATCAGAGGATGAGCGG
>CANRXD010000038.1 GCA_947643685.1 uncultured Clostridium sp.
TATTTGCCTGTCACCGTCATCTGCGTACTTACATGGATCGGCAGTTTGGGAAACTGTTCATGAATACAGGTAAATGCCCCCAGATCCTGTACGATCACCCCGTCCAGTCCGGCCTCATAATAGGGCTTTAAATAAGAATAAAGCTCAGAAAGCTCTTTTTCCTTCATTAAGGTGTTGACTGTCATGTAAAGCTTACAGCCATGAAGATGAATAAAATCGATGGCCCGGATCATGGCCGCCTCGTCCAGGTTGTCCGCATAGGCCCTGGCTCCGAACCGGCTTCCGCCGATGTAAACGGCATCGCATCCCGCGTTGACCGCCGCCACCATACTTTCATAAGATCCGGCCGGAGCCAGAATCTCCACGTTTCGTTTTCCCATAAGCGCTCCTTTAAAAAGAGGCCGCGGCATTCAATCATGCGGCAGCCCCGTTTTATCGTTTATTTGCGGTACCCTCTTTCCCGGTTTTTGCGTCCAGTTTCATCTGTGCACCGATCAGTTCATGCTTCAAGCTGTAAATTTCTTTTTCCAGCTCCTCCTTCTGCGCCCGGAGCATTTTCGTCTCCTGGAGAGTTTTAAAATAATCGTCCGCCAGGTTCAAATAAATCATCACTTCCTGATAATCCATATTCTGTCTGGTAAACCCTGGCTGAGCTTTTAAAATACCGATTTTTTCGTTAATGTAGGATGCCACTTTCTGCAAATATTCCTGTTCTTCGGCTCCGCCCAAAGTATATATTTTTCCGTCAATCAGCACTTCTGCGTAATTTTTTCTTTCCATGCCTCTTATACTCCTGCTTTTTCCTTTATTGTAACATAACCTGCCCCCCGGGGCCATAAAATAATTCATGCACAGCTACTTTTTTATGTCCAGTCCCAGATGGCGGCAGGCCGTCTCCGTGGCCATCCGTCCTCTCGGGGTCCTGTTAATGAGCCCGTTCATGAGCAGGTAGGGCTCATACACATCCTCCAAAGTCCCGGCATCCTCCCCGATGGAGGCCGCCAGCGTCTCCAGTCCCACCGGACCGCCGCCGAATTTCGTTATCATGACAGTGAGAATGGTCCTGTCATTGTTATCAAGTCCCAGTTTATCCACATCCAGAATATCCAGGGCAAAATCGGCCACCTGCCCTGTTATGACTCCGTCATACTTTACCTGAGCAAAATCCCTGACCCGCTTTAAAAGCCGGTTTGCAAGCCTTGGGGTCCCTCTGGATCTTCTGGCGATCTCCCAGGCTCCTTCCTCCTCAATTTCCACCTGAAGCACTTTGGCGGAACGTTTTACGATCACGCAAAGCTCCTCTGGAGTATAAAATTCCAGCCGCTGTACCACGCCGAACCTGTCCCGCAAAGGGGCCGTTAAAAGTCCCGCCCTGGTGGTGGCCCCCACCAGAGTAAATTTGGGAAGTTCCAGCCGGATAGACCTGGCAGAGGAATCCTTCCCCAGCATGATGTCGATGGCAAAATCCTCCATGGCCGGATATAAGACCTCCTCCACCTGCCGGTTTAAGCGGTGAATCTCATCAACAAACAGCACATCACCTTCCTGAAGGTTGTTCAGAATCGCTGCCATCTCTCCCGGCTTTTCAATAGCCGGGCCGGAGGTAACTTTTAAATTCACTCCCATTTCGTTGGCGATAATTCCGCAAAGAGTGGTTTTTCCAAGACCGGGAGGGCCGTAAAACAGCACATGATCCAGGGCCTCGCCGCGGCTTTTGGCGGCATCGATAAAAACCTTTAAGGTGGACTTTATTTTTTCCTGCCCGATATAATCCTTTAAATACTGAGGACGCAGAGTCCCTTCTATTTTCTTGTCTTCTTCTGTCTCTTCCGTAGTAATAATTTTCCGACTCATATGAACCTGCCTGTTTCTTTCTGCCGGCAAACCGTACTATAAAAAGGCCAGATGCTTTAAAGCCGCCTTCAACACGTCTTCCGCCGTCATGATTTCTGTTATGGATACCTTTCGCACGGCTGCCGCCGCCTCCGAGGCTGAATAGCCCAAAGCAGTAAGAGCTTCCACAGCTTCTTTTCCGGATTCTCCCACTCCTGTAATCTCCAAAGCCCTTTCCGGCTCCGGGCCGCCGGAGAGTATATCCCCGGCATTTATCCTGTCCTTTAAATCCAGAATAATTCTCTGGGCCGTTTTGCTGCCTATGCCGGGGGCCCTGGAAATGGCCTTCGCATCAGCGGAAATCACCGCAAGCCGAAGGGCATCGGGCCTGATCGCCGATAAAATGCCAAGAGCGCTTTTGGGGCCCACACCGTTGACGCCGATCAGCATCTTAAACATCTCCATATCCTGTCTGGAAAGGAAGCCAAACAGACTTACCGCATCCTCCCGGACATTGAAATATGTATAAATCTTAACTGTTTCTCCCAAAGGCGGAAGTTCAGAAAGCAAAGATAACGGTACAAAAATATGATATCCCACTCCATGGGCCTCCACCACCACCGAATCTTCTGCCTTTTCCGCCAAAAGTCCTTTAATATATGAAATCACTGCCATTTCCTCCGGTATTCATCATACCATAGACCAAAAATCATTGCAAGGCTGAACTGTTACCGCAGTCCATTTGCCGTTACTGTTTGTTGACTTTCTTCAAAAAAGCACGTATACTGAAAACTGCCTTACCTGCAGTCTTCCCGTTTTTCATTCTGCCCTCCCCTCCGGAGGATCCACAAGAAACCTGATTTTATTTATGGCGGTGTCGTGCAGGCGAAGGGCAGCATGCATTCAAAGGATGCCCGGTACGGACACCCTCTGAACGGTTACGGGCAGTTACGTTTTTCGTTTACTTCAGGAGAGATATATGATTACCATAGAAAAAGAATTCGAGTTTCAGGAAACCTATCCCCTGTCCAGACTTGGGAAACGGGAGGATCTACTGTTTTTTGACATTGAGACCACCGGATTTTCCGGTGTAAACAGTATGGTCTATTTAATTGGCTGTGTTTTTTTCCGGGAAGATAAAGCCCGTTTCATTCAGTGGTTTGCAGATGACAGAGAATCTGAGCCGCAAATTCTTGAACACTTTTTCACCTTCCTGAAAAATTATAACACTCTGATTCATTTTAACGGAGATACCTTTGATATTCCGTTTCTTCTGAAGCGATGCCATGCATTCCGCCTTCCCTGTGGCTTTGACAAAATCAAGAGCATCGACCTCTACAAGCAGGTACGCCCTTTAAAAAAACTTCTTGGTCTGGAAAGTCTGAAGCAGAAATCCATCGAGAACTTTCTTAAAATTTCCAGAGAAGATGCCTGTTCCGGAGGGCAGCTCATTGAAGTTTATGAAGATTATCTGCGTACCGGAAAAGAGTGTCTCTTAAACCTTCTGCTGCTCCATAATGAGGATGATTTAAAGGGAATGCCGAAACTTCTCCCCATTCTGTTTTACCTGGATTTTCCAAACCAGAACTTTTCTCTTCTTCATATGGAAAAAGCCACCGGAGAAACCACGCGCCTTATTCTGACTCTTAAAGGGGACGGGCAGTCTCCGCTCCCTGTGGCCATAAGCGGCGCTGTTCCCTCCTATGCTTTCCGGGCCTTTCAGGACAGGATCGAACTTTCCATCCGCCTTTACGAAGGAACCTTAAAATATTTCTTTTCCAATCCCAGGGACTACTATTACCTGATTTATGAAGACACTGCCATCCATAAAAGCGTTGGGGAATATGTAGATAAGGATGCCAGAATCAGGGCCACAAGGGAAACCTGCTACACGAAAAAAACGGGGGTTTTTCTTCCGCAGCCAAAGACCCTCTGGACTCCGGAATTTAAAAATACTTCTAAAGACAAATCCGGTTTTTTTGAATTTTTACCAGACTGTTTTAAAGACCAGAAGACCTTAAACCTCTATGTTCGCGAAATTCTCTCGTCCATGTGCTGATCCTTTTTTACGTAACCACTCAGGCATCTCCTGAGCGGTTCCCTTTTTTCAGAAGATACCGCAAATAAGCAAAGGTCTTTCTCTCCCCCTTCTCCATAAGCATCCGCAGGACCCTGTCCAGAAGGGCCTTTGTTTCCGGGTGCATGGTGAGGTACTTTTTATTCCGTAAAAAATAAAGGTAAGGAGAAGCATCTGTATAATTTTTTCCCTGGTAGATCTTTGATGCCGCAATCCGGTCCATAACCATCTCCACAAAGTAATTGACCGGCATTTTTACGCCTGCAATTTTCCAGTGGTCCTCAGGGCCCGACACATCGGTCCAATATTCAAAGTGATGCTTATTGCGGCCCTTATGATGCAGCCATGCCAAAGAATATCCCTTTTCCTCCCTTTCGGCGGTATTGGGGCTTCTTGTCCCCTGATAATATCTGACACCTGTCAGAAATTCCTCCCGGGAGTATTTTGACAGGTCATGAAGAATGCCCTGTTTATACAGCCCCACCTGGAAGCAGCCCTTCATGACCAGCAGCTTGTGATGGGTAATTGTCAGAAAATGCTTCCACGCATTATTTATGTTTTTGTTCAAAATATTTGAATTTTCTTTTGCCATTACCTTGTATTTCCTATCTTTTTTCGCAAAAATTATTAAATCCTTTACACGATTCCATTTGACAACCATGGTAAGATGTGCTATTGTGAACTAAACAGTGGTTAGCTGTTACACGTCTAAAATTCGGAGGTATCCTATGAAAGGTACAGTCAAATGGTTTAACAACCAAAAAGGTTACGGTTTCATCTGTGACGAGGCAGGACACGATGTGTTTGTCCATTACTCCGGACTCAACATGGAAGGCTTTAAAACTCTTGAAGAGGGCGTTTCCGTTGAATTCGATGTGATCGAAGGTGCCAAAGGGCCCCAGGCTGTAAACGTAACCAAATTATAATCTACCGATTCCTCATTGTGCCTTTTTCTAATATCGTAACACCTGGTTAGAATCAAGCTGATGTGCATGAAGAGATTACATGAATGGGCTATTGCATATGGCAACAGCCCATTTCTGGTTATATGGGAAAGTTCTTGTTGCGTGAACGCGTAAAATCAAAATCACCTATGGCCGTACAGCCTTTCTTAACATCTCACTCAGTTCTTCCACCGTAAAAGTATAGATCTTATTGCAGAACTGGCAGCTCACCTCAATGGGCTTTCCTTCATCGATCATATCCTGTATTTCCCTTTTTCCGATGCTTATAATGGCCCGGGAAACCCGTTCCCTTCCACAATCACAAAAAAATCTGGTGGGAATCTGTTCTAAAATTTCCAGACCAAAATCGCCCAGTAAATCTGTAAGAATATCCTCCGGAGTTTTTCCTGCATCCAGAAGAGACGTGACAGATTCCATTTCACCAAGACGCGCCTCCAGCTTATCAATCATTTCCTCGGACGCTCCCGGAAGAAGCTGGATCATAAATCCCCCGGCCTGGCGCACCGTATTGTCCTTATTCATCAGGACCCCAAGGGCCACTGAGGAAGGCACCTGCTCGGAAGTGGCATAATAATAGGTCAGGTCCTCCGCAATTTCGCCGGATACCAGGATAGTCTGCCCCACATAGGGTTCCTTCAGGCCAATGTCCTTTGTGACGCTTAATACACCGACTCCCAGGGCTCCTCCCACATCCAGCTTGCCTTTTTCATTGGGAGGCAGCATCACATCCGGATGAAACGCATACCCCTTCACATCTCCTTTGGAGTTTGCTGTTACCAGAAGACCTCCGATAGGTCCGTCGCCTTCCATCCTGATGGTCAGAAGGTCTCTGTCCCCTTTCATCATCACGCCCATCATGGCCGCCGCCGTCATAAGCCGTCCCAGGGCCGCCGTTGCCACCGGGCTTGTATTATGGGCAGTTTTTGCCGTTTCCGTCATATCCTTTGTGGTAGCCCCAAAGGCCCGGACCTGCCCGCCGGTTGCTGTTGCTCTTATGATATAATCTGCCATCTTATCTTCCCTTCTTCCCGTTTTCTCTGGCAATCACATAAATCCGTTCGCTGTCCGCCTTCGGCGCGTCTCTGGTGAAGGCATCGTATGCCGCCACAAATTCCATGCCGGATTCTTCTATGGCCTCCATGATTTCCTCCAGAGAATACGCCCTCTGGCAATGGGTTTCATGGTACTTTCTGTAAAGATCTCCCTCTTCCCGCACAAAAATGGAAAGATCATAAATATTGATTTTTTCTTCCGGCTCATACTGGTTATCCCAGATAAATCCGGAGTCTTCCCGATCCTCGGCAATGGTGGAATCTCCCATGAGCACCGAATATTTATACTCCGTATTCAGGTCAAAAATAAATACTCCCCGGGGATCCAGGTAATTATTTACCAGCTTAAGGACCTTAACCAGATCCTCCGGCTTTGTCATGTAATTCATGCAGTCACAGATGGAAACCACCGCCCTTACGGTTCCGTAAAGCTCAAACTCCCGCATGTCCTGACACAGATATAAAATATCCTTTCCTGACCGGAATTTTTTATCCATTGCAAGTTCCAGCATTTCCCCGGAACAATCCACGCCAATCATGTCATAACCCTGACCGGAAAGGAGCTCCGTAAGGCTTCCGGTCCCGCAGCCCAAATCCAGAACCAGGCCGTCCTCTATGCCATATTCCTTCAGAAGACCCGTGAGATACTCACACCATTCCCCATAGGGAATATCATCCATGAAGGTGTCATAAACTGCTGCAAATCCTGTATACGCTTCCATGCCTTTAAACCCCTGTTTGCTGTTATATGATACAAAAAGACAACAGTTACGCCTTCCGGCTAAACTGTTACGGAATCCAGCCCATTTAAAGTCCGCCTGCGGCGAAGGGCCGGATTCTCTCCAGCCTCCGCGTATTCTTACGGACTTTGCAGCAAGTGCAAAGTCCTGGGCTGAACGGTTACACCTACAAAACCTGCCACTGGCAGCTTCTTTCGGATGCATGGCAACAAAAAGCCACTACCCTTCCGGGGTAATGGCTTATCCGCCCATTTTCTGTACTGGTTGCGGCCACAGCATTTCTTGTATTTCTTACCGCTTCCGCAGGGACACGGATCATTGGGGTAAATCTTACGGCTTTCACGGCGAACTGTACCGGAAGCCTTCTGTGCCTTGTAGAGCTCGCTTCTCTTCTCTTCCGTGAGAATGGAGTCCCACTGAGGCAGGCTATAAAGCCATTTTGCCTTTGCCTCTACCATGTTGTAATACAGCTTTTCCGGATCGATTTCAATTTTTACAACCGTATCCTCGTCCATGGTCTCGATAGGGTTCTCATAGCCCTTTAAGCTCTCATTGATTCCATCTAAGAATCCTGTCATAATAAGTATTTCTGTCTCGTATTTATCAGCCAGCTCTTTTAAAGTACCCTCAACCACCTCACCGGGATTTGAAAGAATCTTTTCATAGATTCCCTTTTCAATGGTAAAATAACCGCTCCAGAGTTCTTCTTTCTTTTTATCATCGAGACCATCGCCGTATGCAAGGTTTCTCCAGTTTTCAAGTAAAGTTGCCATAGCAAAACCATCCTTTTCGTATTCTTATTTCAGAGTCCCGTCCGACTCCCATCTGTAACATAACGCCTGGACTATTATAGCATAGCCGAAAAAATCTGTAAACACAAAAATCCCCCGTCACAGCGGTCTGCCACCGCAGCAGTCACGTCCGTTTACCGCAGAGACCTCCGCTATTTTAAGAGAGACCAGGTAATAACGGAAAAGGTCTCAATGGCATTCACCAGTACTTTCTCATCAAAATCAAAAGCCGTTGTATGCTGGGCAGAGGCGGTTTTTGTCATGGAGCGCATATAGGTGGCCTTTCCTCCGTGGGACTGCACCCGGTTCATCATAAAGGAAATGTCTTCGCTGCCCCAGTTCTGAGCATTTTTTATGGTACTGATCTTAAGCTGCGGGAGCTCATTTTCCAGGATTTCTGCGATCTGCTCCAGAAAATCCACCTCACTCTTCTGGGATTCACAGGCGCCCATGGAGATCATACGGCACTGGCAGTCCGTCATGGCAGCGGCGGCCTGACAGATTCTTCTTGCCTCCCTGTCCATGTAATTACAGATTTCCGTGGTCTCGCCGCGAACCTCCATCTGAATCACAGCCTTTTTGGGAATCACATTTCTTCCGCTTCCTCCATGGATGGTTCCCACATTGACCCTGGTGATACCGCCGCTGTGACGGGGAATGGCCGTTAAATTAATAACTGCATTGGCGGCCGCCACAATGGCGCTTTTTCCGTTTTCCGGGAAACCGCCCGCATGGGCTGCCTGTCCCACAAATTCCACATCATACCGGCTGTTGGCTAAAGATCCCCAGGTCCCCGGCGTCACGTCCCCATCATCCGGCCCGTCGTCCGGCGCGATATGGGTTCCCACAAAATAATCCACATCATCCAGGTGTCCATGGGCTACAATTGCCCTTGCCCCTTTTCCGCCCTCCTCGCCGGGCTGGAAAATAAGCTTAACGGTTCCGTGAAGCTGGTCTTTTATTTTCATCAGCACCTCTGCCGTTCCAAGGCCTATGGCCGCATGGCCGTCATGGCCGCAGGCGTGCATCATTCCGGGATTCACAGAAGAAAACCCTTCCCGGTAAGGACGGTGGCTTTCCTCCTCATCCTCAAAAAGCCCAAGGGCATCAATGTCAAACCGCAGGGCCACCACCGGGCCCTCGCCGCACCGCAAAATACCGATAACACCCGTAAAGCCCTGTTTCATTTCCTCCGTCAGATACTCTGCCGGGGCTCCCTGGAGAAGCGCCCGCTCTCCGTGAGCCCTCAGCTCATCTTCATCCGGAAGGCCGATCCGCGCCTCATCCAGGCAGACCTGGCTCCCTGTGAGGACTTCATAGCCGAGCTCCGTCAGAGTTTTTGCAATGATGGCTGAGGTCCGCATTTCATACCAGGCGGTTTCCGCATGTTTATGGAAATCCCGCCTTCTGGCTCTGCTCACCTGGTCCAGAGCCCTGGCATATTCTATGATTTTTTCATTCATTTTTCATCCGCTCCTTCTATAATCCGGGCTGCCGCCCTGCTGGCGCAGGCATCCCCATGTACGAAAGTCAGTTGCTCCGCACTTCGTGCTCCCGCAACTGCCGCCTGTATTCGCAAA
>CANRXD010000039.1 GCA_947643685.1 uncultured Clostridium sp.
CCTCCTTTCCCTCCACCTCCAGAACATCCATGAGGCTGACCGTCTCACCATCCTTGTCGGTTCCGATGGGGTCATAAATAGAAACCTCTTTTGAGTATTTTTTGCTGGCCCGAAACAGCATCAGGATTTCATTTTCTACACATTTGGCTGCATATGTGGCCAGTCTTGAGCCTTTATCCATGTCGAAGGTATTAACTGCTTTTATGAGACCAATGGTTCCCACAGAAAGCAGATCTTCCATCTCGTAGTCGGAACCCTGATATTTTTTAATGACATGTGCCACAAGACGCATGTTCCTGTTGATCAGTATGGCCCTTGCTTCCTGGTCACCCTCTTTGTATCGTTCCAGGTACTCTCTTTCTTCCCGTGCAGATAATGGTTGTAGAAAAGTCTTCAAAGAAAGCCACCTTAAGCATTCGTTACTATATCTTATGCTAAGGCGGCTTTTCAAGTGCTTTTACAAGATTTTTAATTCTGTAACTGTTCACGGGGCGGGGAAAACAGGAGGAAAACAAACGTCAAATTCACCCTCAAGACGATTTTGGTCCGGTTTTTCCATAAACAGTAACACGGATTCTCCAAAGCTGTCGATCTGAATTTCAGGCTCTTTATCGACTTTTTATAATCTTAGCGGCAAAAGACGGCCGGCATCAGAGTCCGGCCGCCTCTCTTCCTGATTTAATAATAAACATCCTCTAAGATCAGCATGTAATAGTGATCCAGTCCCTCTCCTGCAATTGCGAAATCAGCGGCAGTGGGCATGTATTCCTTACTGAAGTTGTCGAGGAATTCCTTGCTTAACACATCCTCAGGCTTTAAGTTGTTTTCATGCATATATTTTGCAAGCTCGATCTTAAATTTGGGAATATAAACAGAAGACGGCATTGCCCATCCGGACAGCCTTCCCGTCATTCCGGCCTCTGCGGCCTTTTCGGTGATCATGCTGTTAATCTTATCATAGTCTCCCAGATCGTCCTCGGTAATTTCCAGATTTAACACCGTGGGATACGCCTGTGTGGGGGTGGGGCAGCACTGTTCTGCCACAATGAACTTCTTGTCAAAGGCCTCATCCAGAATCACATCGTACATGGGACAGTTGGTTCCGAAAATATTGGTGTCGGGGCCATACTTTTCAATCTGTCTCGGAATATCCTCCTGTAAGAACTGAAGCATGGCAGCAGGGCCGTTTCCTGTCTGAGGATCCGGTGTGGTGATCTCAACGAATTCCATCCCAAGCTTTTCGCAGGTGGCCTTCATGATATCCCTTCTCACAGACTTACTCTCGGAAGCCATATGGGTTGGGAAGGAATAGTGGATGAAAGTCTTTGCTCCCATATTGTGCGCTTTTGTGGGGATCGTTTCTCCCCTTCTGTTCCAGTCGGTGCTGATGGCAATATCCACATACTCATTTAAGAGTTTCGGATCATCATTACAGGATACCATGGTCACAATGTCCGGTCTTTTTTCACGGATGGTCTGGAACGCCGGGATAATCCCCTCCATACCATTATCAAAAATAATATACTTCATCTCCGGGTCATCTGCCAGGCTTGTAACAACGGAAATACAGCCCTCCTTGTCTGTGGCAAAATTTTCCGGCAGCGTCTTATGTACAACAAGGTCCGGATACTTCTGCACCATTTCGGCCGCTGCACGGAACTCGTCCTCGCTGACTGTCAGGGTAGGGGTAACAATACCGATTTTGTAAGTCTCTTCCCCGGCTGCTTCTGTTTCGGCTGCTGTTGTAGTCCCGGCTGCCTCTGTCTTAGCTTCTGTCTCCCTGACCGCCTCTGTGGCCGTTGTGGCCGCCGTCTCTGTGGCCGCCGTCTCCGTGGCAGGTTTGCTGCTCTGGCATGCGGTCAGCATAGATGCCGCCATAGATGCTGCCAGAATGGTACTGATGATTTTCTTTCTCATACGTTCCTCCAAAAAATAATATTTTTTGTTACAGTCCGCGGGGCGGAAAAAAAACGGGCGAAAATAGACGTTAAGCTCGCTTATAAGGCAATTTTCGTTCGGTTTTCCGCATCGGGCGGATGCCCGATGCTTCTTGTCCGTCTTAAGGCGGACGAGAAGATTCTTCCCTGAACAGTAACAATATTTTAAAGCTTTCGCCCTAAAACCAGTTCTACACTTCCTTCGCCTGCTCCGTTTTCAGGTTCATGATAATTGCGATGACAATCACTCCATAGGCCAGGAATGAACGGAAATACTCTCCCACCGACGGATTGTTGAACAGATTCTGTCCCGCCATGGGGGAGGTGATAAACAGGGCATGGAACAAAATCACACCCACAAAACAGTTCCTCATTTTTACCTTTCTGATGGACGCGCCGCCCACTAAAATTGCCGCAGCCGCAAAGGTATCCAGGCCAAGATGCCCTGTATATACATTGATGGTGCCAAAATCAGCCACAAACAGAATCTGGCTCATGGCCGCAAATACCGTAGACAGAATGATACAAATGCTGCGGACCCGGTTACTTTCAATGCCAAGCTTTCCGGCCACATTCATGTCTGTCCCCACTGCTCTCGCAAGGACTCCAAACTTCGTCTTCTGAATATAAAACAAAAAAAGGGTAAACAGTGCAATCAGTATTAACGGAAACAGTGTATAAGTCTTCCCGTCAAACTGAAAAGGAAGAATACTTCTAAATACACCGCTGATATTTTTGGCGTCCACCATACTTCTGACACCAATGCCCCGTTCTAAAAGAATCTCCTTGTTTTTCGGTTCAAAAAGCATTCCATAAGCCACCATAAAAACAAACTGGTAGATGACAGAACTCAGCTGGCCGATCATAATGGAAACGATCATTTCCTTTCCCCTGGCCCGGTTTAAAAGGGCCGCCACCATGGAGCCGAAAATCACAGAAAAAACCATACTGGCTCCGGTTACAAACAAAAGGGCAGGAATCCCCTCCAGCATGAAATCCACCGACAGTACCATAGCCATCTGGGCGGATATGGCTCCCACCACAATGGCAAAATTAATCCCCATGCCGCAGGTGATCGGAAGAATCAATGCCAGGGTGAATAAAATATTCCGGATAAACCGCGTGTACACTTCTGCGGCCAGGTAGCTTCCGCTGACGCCTGACAGTTTAAAGGACAGGATACCCAGCACAAGGATTGAAACAGGGACCATATTATTTTTGATGTGCTTCATTTCTCGTATCCTTTCTCTCAAATATAAATGCATAAAGAATAATGCCGCTCGTGACAATGGTTCTTAAAATCTCTGCCATTTCCGGAATCAGAAGAGCATTGGCCACCGGAATGGATAATAGGTACGTGGTCTGGTAGAGAAAGGTTCCGATGAGAGCATTGGCCACCGTGGCCTTTTTAGGGCTGGCGCCGCCGATCACAATGGCAGAAACTGCCGGAAAACTCATCATAAAGGGGCCGTCATACAGATGCAGAATTCCATAGCTCTGGGTATATACCACAACACCCACAGCGGCCAGCACCGTGGACATGATAATTCCGATGGTACGGTATCGGTCTGCCCGGATACCGGAAAGCTTTACAAACCGGTCATTCTCTGCAATTGCTGAAAAAATCATTCCTGTTCTGGTTTTGGAAAACAGCCATAAAATGCCGCCAATTCCAAAGAAAAACAAAAGAAGTCCCAGAGGAATCACAAGCTGCCCGATCTGAATCTGCCACAGATTGTCCAGCACCTGGCCGAAATAATTGTCCAGATACACCTTGGGACGTAACCCCTGGCCGCCGATGGTATACAGCATCTGGCGGTTGCTTACTGGAGCAAAGGTGTAAAACAGATTCATAATGGGGATGAAGGAATATCCTGCAAAGGTTCCCACAATTTCTTCGTTGAGCTTTAACTGATTTAAAATTTTTGCATACACAAAACCGAATACCACGGCTACGGCCATCCCCAGAAATACCGAAGTAAAAAAACCCTGCCAGGAAGTATATCTTGCGTTGACTGCAAAAATCATTCCCACCAGACCCGCGGAAAGTCCGATGGACATGCCAAAATTCCGTCCCGCTCCCACATTGATCATGGGAATCAGGGAAAGCACAATGACTCCGTTCATGGCCCATTTAATAAGTGCATCATTGACCAGTCCCACCAGATTCATATCCACAGCCGCCGCCGCAATGAGGAGGACTCCCATATAAAGAAACATGATCATCTGCGGAGGGTTTAAATACTTATTTTTCATGAAACTTCCCTCCCGTAAAGGGCCAGAGTCAGCTCCTCAAGCTCTGAATTTCCCTCAAAAATCTTAAATACCTGTCCCTGGTACATGACGCCAATCCGGTCACAGATTCTTAAAAGCTCCTCCAGCTCACCGGATGCCACCACAATCGTGGTCCCGTATTCCTGATTCATCTTAAGAATCCATTTCAGGATCAGCTCCTTGGAATATACATCAATTCCTCTGGTGGGTTCGGAAATAAACAGCATCTCCGGCCGGAAGGTCAGCGCCCTCCCCACACAGACTTTCTGCTGGTTTCCGCCGGAAAGTTCCCTCACCTTCTGGTTCGGCCCCTGGCATACAATGTTTAATGTTTCGATCATCTCCTCCACATGGGCAGAGATGACCTTTTTATTAAGGAAGGAAAGGGCCGGACAGGACTTCAGGCACAGAAATTCAGGGTGACGCTCCTCCGTACCGAAAATCATGTTTTTCCATATGGGGCTCTCCAGAAACAGGCTTGTTCCCGCCCGGTCCTCGGAAAGATAATAGATTCCATTTTTAATTAAGGCCTGGTTATCTCCTTTTCTAAGCTCCCGGTCCTTATAAAAAGCCTGGCATCCGCCATCCTTTAAGCCGAAAAGACCATCCAGAAGCTTATCCTGTCCCTGCCCCGCAAGGCCTGTGATACCAAAGATTTCTCCCTTTTTTATGTAAAGGTCCCCGGCTTCGTTCCGGATATTTTTATACCGGAACAAAGGAGGTCCATCCTCATGCCGCTTTTCTTTCCGGGCCTTCACAATCTCCCGTCCCACCATATCATCGGCAAACTGTCTGACATCAAACTCACTCTTTTCATAGGTGGAAATCAGCTCCCCGTCCCGGAGGACGGAAACGGTATCACACACCTCCATAATCTCCTCCAGGCGGTGAGAAATAAACAATACCGAAATTCCGGAGTCCGCAATTTCCCGGATGCATTTTAAAAGACCTCTGGTTTCTGTGATATTAAGAGAACTGGTGGGCTCATCCAGCATCAGAAGCCGTATATTCCGGTTATCCAACTCCCTGGCCAGCTCCACAAACTGCTTCTGGTTTAAGGACAGCCGGTCCACAGACTGATCCGGATTCAGCCCGGAGCCAATCCGCTCCAGAGCCGCCACTGCATCCTCACGGTTTTTCTTTCTGTCCACACAGGCAAACTCCATAAAGGGCCCTGTGAATTTCACATTCTCATGGTTGATTTTTATATTTTCCGTCACAGTCATGCCATAAAATAAAGCCAGCTCCTGGTGGACCATGGCGATTCCATGGGCTGCGGACTCACTGTGACTTCCAATCTGTATTTCTTCTCCGTCAATGAAGATACTTCCTTCATATCCGCCGCTTCTGACAATCACATCATTTCCGTTTAATATATTCATGAGGGTACTTTTTCCCGAGCCGTTGGCCCCTATGAGGCCATATACCTTCCCGTCATCAATTTTTAAATGAATCCCCCTGAGCACATAATTTCCGTCAAAATTCTTTGACAGATTTCTTACCTCCAGCATACTCTCCCCCGATTCGACATATTCTGTTCCTTCATTATAAAATACAGTATGTATCCTTTCCAATTGATATTTTCAATAGGCTCCTGATTTCCTATTATAATTCCCAATACTTTGCAGATTCTTTGCGGCTTTTCTTTCCCTGTTCAAAGCAAAGCAGGCGAGCCAAATTCAGTTTCCTGTCCCCTCACTCATGTGGGGCTTTCACGCTTTCACCTGGCATAGTCTTTCCGATAAAAAAAAGAAGCGGCCGTTTTCCTGCAAACAGCCGCTTTTTTATGCCCTCGCTTCGCCGGGGCACACTCTGCACAGACCAGCTTAACAGTTACAATTATTTCAGAAATGCCTTCAGAATCTCAAAAGTCTCATCAAAGGACTTTAGGTTCATCTGTTCCTTAGGCGTATGGGCGCCGTCGGTCTCCGCGCCTAAGGTCACCACGTCAAGCCCCGGAATCATTTCGCAGAAAACGCCGCACTCCAGGCCTCCGTGAGTGGCCAGAAGCTCCATATCCTCCCCCTTCTTCTCCTTATAAACACGGCATAAGGTATTTCTTAAGGAAGAATCCGGGTTGAATTCCCATGCCGGATACTTACCGGATACATCCATGGTCATATCATATATCCCTGCCAGAATACAGAGTTCTTTCTCCATCTGGTCCCTGTATGAACTCTTCTCTGCCCGCAGAGAATACTGGAAATTCACATAGTCCTCCCCACAGCGCACGGCCGCAAAGTTTTCGGAAGCCACCGGAAGATTTTCAATCTGGAGACTTCTGTGGCGGACTCCGGTGGGAAGCAGATACATAAGATCAATAAGATCCGCGCTCACTTCCTCACAGATGGCAGACTCTCCGGCTGTTTTTTCCAGGGTCACAGCAAAATCCGGCTCCTGGAAATTAATTTCATTGCAAATCTGCGCTTTCATTTTATCAAAAGCGCCACGGATGTCCTCCTCTTTTGCATCACTGGCAAACACAGCTTCGCACTCCCTTGGAATGGCGTTATTCTTAAGCCCCCCGTTTAAGCTCACAATCCGCATATCGCAGCTTCCGGAAATCTCCTTTAAAATTCTGGCGCAGATCTTTAAGGCGTTGCCTAATTCCATGATGATGCAGCCGCCGGAATGGCCGCCCTTTAAACCAGTAACAAAAATCCGGTATGCCTGGCTTACGCAGGGTTCAAATTCCACCGGCTTCTTAAGACTGATCATCTCGCCTCCCGCGCTGGTGGTACAGGTACCCCTTCCATGGCCGCCGAAATCCAGATTCACATACCGCTTTCCGGTAAAATATTCCGGCTTCAGAGCAAAGGCCCCGTACAGGCCGATCTCCTCCTGTACGGTGAAGGCACATTCCAGGGCCGGATGGGGAAGATCCTCATCCAGAAGAGCCATCATATAAGCGCAGCCCATTCCATCGTCGGCTCCCAGAGTCGTTCCTCTTGCCTTCAGGATTCCGTCCTCAATATAAAGGTCAATGGGATCGTTATCAAAATCATGGGCGCAGTCAGCGTTTTTCTCGCAGACCATATCCGTATGGGCCTGGAGTATCACTGCACCGTGGTCCTCATAGCCGGCGCTGGCCGGTTTATAGATCACCACATTGTCAAGCTCATCCCTCTTATAGGAAAGGCCATGGGTTTTTGCAAATCCCTCCAGATAATCGGCGCAGGCCTTTTCCTTTTTGGATGCCCGGGGAATTCTGGAAATTTCCTCAAAATATTTCTGATGCAGCTTCTCGTGATTCAAAACATTCATTTTCTCTTTCCTCCTTTTATGAGTACTCTCGGAAACTCTTTGTGCCCGGATTTGCGAGATGATTTTTTGTCAAAAGTGTACAAATTTATGGCAACAGTTCGCGCCCGGCGCTTCTTGTCCGCGGTACGCGGGCAAGAAGATGCAGGGCTGAACTGCTACAATTTATGAGTTCAACGTGGAACATACGTTGATTAAATTTGGGTGCTTCCGGCGGAAAATCAGCCGCAAAGATGGGTGCAGGGAAGCATCCCGTTACATAGCTTCCATAAAAATCTGCTTCACCTCTTCTTTGGACAGTTCCGCATAGGTTCCCTTTAAGCGGGATGCAGATTTTTCCGCCATAATATCCAGATTCTTTTCATCAATTCCCACCTCAGAAAGCCTGGAGGGAAGGCCCATGGCCTTAAAATATTCCTCCGTTTTTAAAATGGCAAGATTCGCCGCCTCATAGGAGGGAAGGTCTTTGGGAAGCTCCCACACATTAACGCCGTAGGTTCTAAACTTTTCCACAGTCCGGTCGCTTAACACATGACGCATCCAGTGGGGTGTGAGGATTGCAAGCCCTGCTCCATGGGTAATATCGTAATATGCGGAAAGCTCATGCTCCATAGGATGAACAGACCAGGGCACAGGTTTCCCAAGCTTTAAAAAATCGTTGATGGCCCAGCTTCCGGCCCACATTAAGTTGGCTCTGGCCTCATAATCCTCCGGATTTTTCACTGCCCGCACGCCGAATTCGATACAGGTTTTCAAAAGTCCCTCCGCCATACGGTCCTGCATGTACCCTTCGCAGTTGGAAAAGTAAGACTCCAGAATATGAGACATGATATCGGCAGTCCCCGCCGCCGTATGCCAAGCATTGACGGTCTCTGTATAAACCGGATCCATAATCGAAGCCCTGGGACGCATCCATTCATTTTTTGTCCCCAGCTTATTGTTGGCGGACATATCGGAAATCACCGCGGTGGGGTCCATCTCTGAACCGGTGGCCGCAAGGGTCAGCACCGTTACAATGGGAAGCGCCCGCTCAATAAGCCTGCTGTTCAGCACCAGATCCCAGGCATCCCCTTCATAGCAGGCCCCGGCAGCAATGACCTTGGCACAGTCGATGGTGGAACCGCCGCCGATGGGAAGCACTGCTTCGATTCCCTTTTCCTTACAGATGGAAACGCCCTTCCTTACGGTCTCAATCCTGGGGTTGGGTTCCACCCCGCCAAGCTCCTCCCAGACAATTCCCTGTTCTTCAAGGATTTCTGTGACCTTTTGAAAAATACCGTTCTTTTTGATACTTCCTCCGCCATATACGATCAGAACCTTATTCCCGTATTCTGCCACAGCATGTCCCACATGCACAATCTGACCCTTTCCAAAATAAATTGTCGTTGGAATGGAATAAATAAAATTCTCCATATACTGTCCTCTCTTCCATTAAGCTATGTACTCCGGCCCGCCGGCACCTGTTTATCTTCTTTGATGCAGGGACTCACTCCGCGAGGAGCCACATTTTCCCCTCCGCCGCAGTGC
>CANRXD010000040.1 GCA_947643685.1 uncultured Clostridium sp.
ATACTCCCCTTTTCAGTGCCGATGAAGAAGCCCTGCTGGATTTGCGGTCCACCTATGGCCCCTTCACTTCACGGCTTCCTTCCCGTGTAATCGATCTGAAACTGTATCAGGCTTCCCTGGAAGATGAAAATGGCGTTGAAGTTTCCTACGCAGAGGCAGCGAAAAACAAGCCGCCGGAATTTATAAAAATATATTTTGACTGGCTGTCCTCTGAAAAGCATGTCAGTGTGAATGATACCATCCACATTGGAATGTTTTCCCACGCCGCCAACGGCGGAATCCTTATTGATGCCGACGGCTTTACCGGTGTCAGCGGGCTCTATGCATGCGGAGAGGCCACCGGAGGAATGCATGGGGCTGACCGCCTTGGAGGGCTTTCCACAGCAAACGGGCTTGTATTTGGCCAAAGGGCCGGCCGCGCCGCCGCCGCTTTTGCCTCACAGGCCGCCGTTTCAAATTCAAAATCTGCTGCGCCTGCCTTCCTCTGCCGTGAAATTGCAGACCGGGCTGCCGTGCGTTCCAAACTTCAAAAATATATGTACAGAAACGCCATGGTCATTCGAAATGAATGCGGCCTTCGGGATACGAAGGTCAAACTGGAACAGATGCTTTCCGACATCCATTGGTCTCCATCCGCTAATATTGCCGCTATCACGGATTCTCTGATCCTGGAGGGGCAGCTTATGACCGCTGTCTGCATTTTAAAAGCAGCCCTTCTCCGCAGAGAAAGTCGGGGCTCCCATTACAGAAGTGATTTTCCATCTGAAAATCCGGAAATGGCATTCCCCATAGAAATCTCGTTGGAACACGGAATTACAGCCGCATTTAAAAATACGTAGCCATTCAGCATTGGGAAGACCGGGGCAAAAAACGCTTATGAAACCTGTCTTCATAAGCGTTTTTGTCTGAATTCTCATAAAACTAAACTGTTGTGAAATTATGTAACCGTTCAGCCTTGCATCTTCTTGCCCGCGTACCGCGGACAAGAAGCCTGCGGCGCCCGCCTTATGAAGATTCCGGGTAAAAAGCGCTTATGAAAACGAGTTTTCAACGCTTTTTTTACCCGAAATCTTCGCAAGGCTGAACTGTTATGAAATTATTACATACTCTCACAGTGGTGGTCACTTCCACACCCATGTTCTCCACAGGAATGTCCTTCTCCATGATGCCCATGGTGATTACACTGAATATCCGGATCAAACTCCAGCTTATCTCTCAGCAAATCTTCCACGGCCTGATCGGCCTCACCGGAAACGCCGCCATATAATTTAATTCCGGCTGCTGCAAGCGCTGCCTGGGCGCCGCCGCCAATACCGCCGCAAATCAGAGCATCAACCTTCAGCGCATTCAAAACGCCTGCAAGTGCCCCATGTCCGCTTCCGTTTGTATCAATGATTTCCGAAGAAATAATTTTTCCATCCGAAACATCAAAGATTTTAAACTGCTCCGTATGTCCAAAATGCTGAAATACCTGTCCATTTTCATAAGTAACTGCAATTCTCATAATATAATCTCCTTTACTTTTTTCATATTGTTTATAATACTGATGTTTAAAACATCTGTCATTTCCGCACCCTTCACTGTTCCCGTCACAAAGCCAGAAATCTCCGCCTTCAATTTTCAGGGGACGTCCTTCCACAACTGCATCCGCAATTTTCTTTCTGGCACTTTCGTACACACGCTGCACAGTAGTACGTGCCACCTGCATAAATTCACTGCATTCTGACTGCGATAATTTTTCTTTATCAATTAAACGGATACATTCATATTCATCCACTGTGAGAATTACTGATGATTTATTGTCGCCCCCCTGCGTCGGAATAAATTCCAGCGTTTGGGGGAAATGACATACCTTTCTGCATTTAACCGGCCTTGGCATGGACAAATCCTCCTGTCAGCTTTTCCCTATTATAGAATAGTTTAGGGCATATGTCAATTACTTATTTGGCATATGCCCGATATTTCCGGACGCAAAAAGGAGCCACTGCTCCATGGATGATTTTACATCCATTTTGCAATGGCACCTCCGTTATACCTGTTTCCTTCTATTTCCTCTGCTCCGGCGTCTGGACGCTGCATACATCGCAAGAACTCCGATGCCGGAAATTCCTAATAAGGCCAGCCACAAAGCGGCATTTCCTTCATCTCCTGTTCTGGGAATGCCATCTGCCGGTTTCCTCGGTGTCCGGGGCTTTCCTGTGGAATCCGGCGTACCGGGAGTATCAGGTGTTGTGTGATCGGTGATATGGATCTGCATGCCGGAACCATTCGGCCCGCCCGGATTCCCCGGGCCTTCGGCATTCCCCGGGCCTCCTGTGTTTCCCGGGCCTCCCGTGTTTCCTGGGCCTCCCGTGTTTCCCGGGCCTCCTGTGTTTCCTGGGTCTCCGGCATTTCCTGAGTTCCCCGGCCTGCCCGGTCTGTCTGGTCTGCCCGGCTTCTCAATGACATTTTTGTGATTGTTAATCACTGCTCCCGCCGTTTTTCCGGATTCGATGGTTCCATCCGCTCCGGAAGCGGTCACCGTATATCCTGCATTATCACTTTCCTCTACTATATAGGAAGTTCCCGCCGGAATCCCCTCTGCCTTTATGCTTTCTCCATGTTTTAATGTGAAAGAAGCGATTCCATTCTGGAATGTCATCTCTCCATATTTTCCGGTAATGGATGTATCGCCAAGGGTCACAGTAAACGGGAATGATTTGTTTATGTCCCCACGGTTTCCGGAAACGGTTTTTGATACGATCAGATTTCCCGTCTCCTTTATCGGATCCGGACCAGGACCAGGGTCAGGAGTGCTGCTGTCTTTATTGTTCAGGAAGGCTGCAGCAGAACCATCCGCCGTAATCGTGCCGGTCTCCCCGGTTGATGTGGTGGTATAGCCGTCCTTGTTGGCCTCCGCCTCGGTAACGGTATATCCCGTACCTGTCGGCAGGTTGTTGGCTGTCTTTCTTTCCCCATGCTTTAACGTAAAGGTGGCAGCTCCGTTCATAAAGGTCATATCACCAAACGTCCCGTTGACAGTTGCATTATCGAATGTCACGGTGAAATGGAAGTCCTTATTGGTTTCTCCCGCATCACCCGCCACAATTTTGGAAACAGTCAGACTTCCGGTATCTGTCATTTCCGCCCAGTTGGCAATAAAAGTAAGATTCCCGACAGTTCCCGGGTCCACTGTAAGCACAGAGAAACCATCCGTTTTTTCTCTCACCGATGTATCGGCACCCAGGCTCCAGTGGGAGAACCGATACCACTTCCCGTTTTCAAACACGCGGTCCGGATTCTTTGCCGTAAAGCTGTCCTTTGTCGTGTATCGGGTCGGATTTTTACCATCCTCATCCATTACCGACGCGTTTTCTGACGCCGTAACGGCTTTCAGTGCAGTATCAGCTGCTGCCGGAGAACCCGCCGCATTGGCATAAGTGATGGTGTACGGTATCGGCTGTACCAGATAAGTGACCGTATCCGGAATCTGCTCCCCCTTCAAAGTGGCTGTCTCCTGCGTATTGCCATCTCCATCGAGCCATTTCAAGGCCTCCGCTTTGTCCGCCGCTATATAGGAATCTCCGTTCTTGCTGACCAGAGCATAGCCCCTTGCAACCAGCTCTCTGACAACTGCCGACTGAGGCGTTACCACTGTCTGATCCGCCTGTACCTGAATCTGTTTCACAATAGCCGGAGCATCATCATTTTCTGTGCCGGCTTCAACGAATCGCACCACATGATTACCAGATATGATCGGGTCATAATAGAAAATCACGTTATAGGTATCGCCTGGCTGGTTCAGAATCAGGATTTTATTGGTCTGCTGAGGCACATAGCCGTCCTGCTCTACTGCCGATGTATTTAACGTTGATCCAGCTATAAACGACTGATCTTTTTGTTCCATCTTTCTCAGCACATAATAAACTTCTCCTCCGCTCGTGACAATCTGCCCGTTGTCGATTCGCACAGTGGGAAGGTTTTTATCTCTGTCGCTGTCGGTTAAGCTTTTTGTCACATTGTAGACCGTGTAAGTAAATGTCTCTGTGCTGGCAGCCGTCCATTTCGCGGCGGCATGCTTGTCTTCTTTAACAGTCTGGTCAAAGTCAAATGCTGTCTCAGGAACCGTAATGTTTCCGTTTTCATCTGCGTTGTACCATCCGGCCAATGTGTAACCATCTCTGAGAGGCCGGGGGATGGTGCCGCTTGCAGAGTAGCGGGTGTTGGCAGGAATTCTCTCCTCAATGGATGTACCGACATCGTGGACTGTGCCGCCGTTCAGATGGAAAGTTACCCCATAGGTAGGCGTTTCCCAAATGGCATAGAGCCGCAAATTGCTTGCAATGGCAAAGTCTTTTCCCGTCTGGGCTTCGGCCTGAGTGTTCTCATCCACGGTCCACTGCATATTCACGCCGGCCGGGCCAAGGCCCCAGCCCTTAAACTTCCATTGAGCCATACCATCCGCCGCCCGGTCAGGGCAGACACTGACACCACTTCCTGCCGGGGTCCAGCCATATTTCGGCGCACCGTCCGCCTTTTTTTCATCATTTTTGTCATGATAATCCAGCCTGAAACCATACTCTTTTTCTGTTACCATTGCGCCATAGGGCAGCTCAATGGTTCCCAGCTCCACTTCAGCAGCTGTTGTTATGTTATTGGAAGGTACCATATAGCTGATCGTATATCGGTCTCTGTCGTAGTAGAAGTAGAGTTCATGGGGACTATCCGGCTCCGTAAACCAAGGGCCATTTGGATATCCACCTCTATTATCTTGATACTCCGTACTGTGATCTGCGTTCTGGTTAGCCCGGGTCATATGCAGCCGGGCGCTGGGATTCTGTTTATTGATGGCATTGGTGGACGGGGCTATTACCTGGCGGGCCAGGGCGTAATATTTCCCATTATACCCGCGCACCGCATAGTATGTACCGTCCGGATCATTGTAAAAAATTTCTCCGGAATCCTGGTCATAAGCCACTGTCATCAGATCATTAAACTCATATTTAGTGAATGCCTCGTTGTCTGCGGGCACCAGATACAGGAAGTTTCTCGGATCTGAAATGTCTCCGTCATAAATGCTGAACTTCCGTATATCGTTACCAGTAACGTCCAGATCCGGCACCTCATAGCAATGATTGTAGCGGTAATAGCAGATATTGCCATCCGTTCTTCCCGTCCAGAAAGCCACCAGATGATGCACCGTATTCTTGTTTTCCGGATCCGCGATTATCTCAGAACCCATACCTGCATAGACGCCCATGATGGTAGGCTCTGATGCATGGGAGGATCCACTGTTAGGATAACTGTCCTCACAGTATTTTCCTGCGGTGGTTGCCCAGGAAACCAATCTTGCAGGCTCATTACCTGAATTGGTAATAGACTCTCCTCCGGATACAGGCCAGACCTCCCGCAGATCGGCGCCATACTTAGCTTTGATGGTAATGTTTCTGGGAACTGGCATCTCGCTGTGACTGGTAACATTGGCCTGTCTCCACGAATTATTATAGCCATCGTGACCTCTGTCATAAGAGAAATTCAAAACGCCGCCTGAAACCGCCGCACCGCGGCTGAAACTGTAACCGTTGGTCTTGGTTGCCACGCTGAATTCAGATGTATTCCGGTCAACCGTCGCTTGTCCATAATAGTGGAATTGTAGTTCATAGATATTCCGGGTAAAGTAAACGTAAATCATGGTCTTGCCGTCAGCAGAGGCCGTGGCAGCGTTATAGTTAATTTTACCGTCCTCTTCGTGCACAATCTCGAACGCAGCCTGACTATAAAATTTGCTCACATCGATGTTGCCCGCCTGACCCATCGCCGATTGAAACCGGCTCGCCACCTGTGTCTGGATTTCATCCAGCAGTGCCGTATTGTCGCCAGGCTTAAACAGGGATGAATCTGTCGGTACATCTACTGTAAAACTTCCCATATTGCTGTAATGCGGGTCACTGGTCCCAAGCTGAGGGGCATGGGTGACCGGAGCGTTTTTGTAATTAGCGTATTTTTGTGAGTAAGCATCGCTTCCATCACTTTTAACGTTTCCGCCCGCCGCGATAGCCTGTACATCGTCCATCCCAGTCAGATCTTCTGTCCAGAGGATGACACGCACCTGCGTTGTTTCCGGCTTCCACTTGGGGTACAAATGAAGCGCCAGTACGCCGCCGGTCTCCTGTAGCCTGGCTGCTGCGATCAAAGCAGTATCGACTTGCAGACTGGGAACATCCTTGGTTCCGGCATCCAGATAATCCGAATCGGCATATTCGCCATCCGCACCAGGTGTGGCGCCCCTTTTCAGATATCTCCATCCGTCAAAGGTATAGCCGGCCCGCGCCGGGGAAGTCACATTGGCAAAATCGACACTGCCTCCCAGAGGAACCTGCTGTCTGGGAATATATGTATAGTTAGTGTCGAAAATGATCCGGTAAGATCCCGCCGCCCTGTAATATATGTCCACAACTGTATTCGTATTCTCAATCAGCTTCTGTGAAAAATCAACAGTCTCAAGCTTTTCATAGGTTTCGTTGTCCGTTTTCGCTCTGGCGCGGGTCATGGCCCCTACGCGGCCCTGAAGGGTTTCCTGATCCAAACGAACATATTCGATAACATTGCCGTTGCTGTTTACCGTCTTTTTTTGCTCCGGATCCAGGGCAGCTATTATATCCGCGCTCAGACCAGAAAGATTCTCCGGCACCCAATGGTTCACCGTATACCATGTGGCGTTCCGGCGGTAATAAATGGTGATTTTCAGCTCGGTTTCGCCCTCCATAATCTTATTTAACTGCTCTTTTGTCAGCGTCACTTCCAGCTTCGGATCGACCAGTGCATTGGCGCCATGATTCTCTACGCCCAAAGGGTGTGCATCCGGATTATCGCTGCCGCATACCGCCTGAACAAAATATCCCTCGTCGCCATCAACCTTAAGCCAGCGGGCATCGTTCCACGCCTCGTTGTATTCCGTAGAGTAACGGTTCTGATATGTGGGATGCTGCACCGTTTGATCCGAACCGGATATTTCCTGATAGTAATAAATGGTATGATTATTAATATCCACATCGAAATCACCACGCTCCAGCGCCGCTTCCATCTCAGCCGGTGTTTCGTTTCCTGTCGGCGGGTTCACCACATATGCATTCAGTTCACTGGGATCCAGAACAATTCGAAATCCGTTCACCGTCGGCAGCTTCCATTCCACCTTATAGGTTCCGTCGTCCTGCTTTTCAGGAATTGCTTCCACTGTATCAGGACTCGCTGCATCAACGCCTGCCAGGCCTCCGGTGTTGGAATATTTATATTCCATGTTTATGCAAACCACATTTGCCGGCACGAACTCATAGTCGGAAAGTCCTCCGTTAAAAACTTCACGGAGCACATTTCCTTCACCATCGGCGTTCCCTTTGCGTACAATCCTCCAACCGCTCTTTACGCCGTAAACAATCCGGGCACCTCCCTGCATATTTTCGTCAAAATCTCCAATAGATATTGTTTTTGCATCTGTGACTGTTATCTGTTCAGCGTCATAGCAAAAGCGGGTCAGGTCACATATGCCATTTTCAAAATCTTCTTCCTTAAGCTTCCGCGTCTCCGTTGCCTGTACATATCTTCCTCTGCCATCCAGGGTGAAGCGAAAAACATGGGTCAGATGAAGAGTATAGACCGCTTCTTTTTCCACTCCTGTCTCCGGCCGCAGAGCGGCATCCGATGATGTGGCTGTATTCTCCTTCTTTTCTGCATCTGACGATGTGGCCGTACTCTCCGGGCCTTCCCCACCCCGGCTGGAATCTTCACTGACTATGGTAATGGAAGGCTTTTTTATTATGGATGTCTCAGCCGCCGATGCACCTGCAACATTGGTTCCAAGAAGCGCCATACAAAGCATGACGCTGGCAATTTTCTGCCACTTCACCGGCCTGCGTTTCCGGCTTCGCGGATGTGCCAGGGTGCTTTTTCCATTTCCTTTCTCTGGAAAATTCATTGATATGACTTCCTTTCCTAAAATTTTGTTACTGTCCACAGGTTCCCTGTGAATACAACCGCATATGCCCATTTTAAGTTGCTGGCGACAACAGGGCATATACAATGTCCCCGAAACAGTATTGACCCATGACAAACCTGCGAAGTGATTAACCATGGTTCCCCTGCTCTTCATAATTTTCTATGCAGGAAGGTGGATTCACTTTTTCCTCTGCATATTGCTCCAGAAATGTATCATACAGCTTCTCTTCCGCCATAAGTCTTGCTTCCACAGCGTCCTCGAAGCTCTTAAAGGAGCCAAGGTGATATACTTTTCCCTGGAATCCGATACAGGCCCGCCAGTGGTTATTTTCCCTCCGGTAAACGCCCCTGTGGCCGGTCGTATTGTTCATAAACGTTTTCCGGCAGGCAATCCGCTCCACACAGGTTCCGTCAACGAAATGAATAGCCTTTTTCATGTTCTCCTTCCGTTGCTCCTCCTGAAGGCATCCGCAGCTTTTGGTAACTCCCGATGTGAGACTGGCGGATTTACAGACACATTGTTTCCCACAGTCGCACTGGCATTTCCAGCCTGTCAGGAATCCATCCTCATCCAGAACTGCCTCCAAAACCAGAAGCCGTCCGAAACGCAAGCCTGTCAAATCCCGGATTCGCTTCCTCCGTGCCGTTCTGCGGTAGCAGCCACAGCTCTTTGTATGTCCGTTTTTCAAGTGTGACTCCTCCACAACAGTCTCCTTCCCGCACTGACATCTGCAGAGCCAGTAACGCTTCGGGCTGTTTTCCCGCTTCACTTCGCGGAGTACCGTCAACATTCCAAACTGTTTTCCTGACATTTCCATCTTCATATGCAAAATCGTCCGTGACATAATATTTATTATGTCATGGACAGCCATGCCGCTTTCGAATAAAAGCTGCAATTCATCATCAGTTTTCACCATTCTTTTGAAATTTCTGAAGAATTTTATTGAAATGTGCAGATAACGATGCTAAAATGGACTCATATGTA
>CANRXD010000041.1 GCA_947643685.1 uncultured Clostridium sp.
CAGTCTTTTGCAAAACTCCTCTGCCAATAACCGGCAAATGGCTTCATCCGTGTGACCTGTAAGATTTAAAACTGAGGAAGTAGCGCCCGGCATCCCGTCTCCCGTCAGGGAGGGTCTGGGGACTGCCTGCACTGTACATCCGATATGTGGTCTGTCCCCGCCCTGAACACAAAGGAACTAATCCGCCCCAAGAAATCCCCCCTGTATTTCCAGATGGGAAAAGGACAGTTTCTTTCTCTCTCTTAAATTCCATTCCATCTTTGATACTCCTTTGCTTCGATGCCAAACGGTTCCACTAACTTCGCTGCCATATGATACACCATCTCATCAATGGTCTTTGGCCTGTGGTAGAAAGTCAGCATAGGCGGAATAATCCGCACTCCGGGAATCATGGAAAGTTCCTTAAGATTACGAAGATGAATCGGGCTTAAGGGCGTCTCCCTGGCCGCCAGCACAAGGGGGCGCTGTTCCTTTATGGTCACGTCCGCCGCCCGCAGAATCAGATTTTCCCCATATCCCCCATGGATTCCCGCAATGGTTTTCATGCTGCAGGGTACAATCAGCATGCCGGCAGTCTGAAAGGATCCGCTGGCAGGACCTGCCCCGATTTCTTCCGGTGAAAGGGCATGATCCGCCATTTGCTCCATCTCCTCTTTTGTAAGATCCGTCTCCTGCCTCATGGTCAGCAGGGCGCTGTCGCTTAAAATCAGCCAGGATTCAAAGCCGTCCGCTTTTCGGATTAACTCCAGGCACTTTACCAGAAGAGGGATCCCGCTGGCTCCGGTGGCTCCCACAATAATTCTTTTCTTCATCTTCTTTACTCCATATCCGGCAGCCATTTTTTCGGGTCTGTTTCCATGAACTCTGCCCTCTGAAACCGTTCCTTCAGGGCAAAAGGCACCGTACAGTCAAAAATGGTCTTGCAGGAAATTCCCTTATCCAAAATACTTGTACTGTAATCAGGACTTGAGCTGGGATCCAGGGGATGGCAGCGCACTCCGGGAATGGTGATAATATCCCTGTCGCCCTGGAATCTGGTATTCAGGGCCCATAAAACATCATTAGTATCAAAAATATCCACATCCTCATCCACCAGGATCACATGCTTAAGTTCCGGAAAAGCAGAGAAAGCCAGAAGGGCCGCCTGCCTCTGCTTTCCTTCATCCGTATGGGCCGTTTTTCTGCACTGGAGCACCGCCATATATTTACCGCCGCCCGCCGGATGCGCGTACACATTGACGACTTTACCGGGAAGGGCTTTTTCAATCATTCCATAGATACTGGCTTCCGTGGGAATTCCCGCCATATTGACATGTTCCTCACTGGGACCGATGCAGGTCTGCATAATGGGGTGTATCCGGTGTGTCACTGCCTTTACCTTAATCAGAAAACATTCATGGGAGGCCGCTCCGTTATATCCCGGAAACTCCGGCATGGCATACCCGGTATGGGAATTCTGGTCCTCCACCACCCGCACGCCTGGCTGGATTTCCCCTTCAATCACGTATTCTGCATTGGCAATGCAGTTTTCATTGATAGAAATACATTTATGAAGCTTTACAGGCTCTTTCCTCAGAGCGCCTGCGATGGAAAGCTCATTGAAGCCTAATGGTGTGGTCGGCGGTTCAAAACAGGATGTAATTTCAATTGCCGGGTCCACGCCGATGCTCACTGAGATGGGCAGGGGGATTCCCAGCTCCCCGGCCCGCTCTGCCATGGCTCCGATATGGCGGGAACCCGGCTGAAGGAAGATGGACAGCTCATCCTTTCCCTGAATACACATGCGGTGAATGGTCACGTCGGACCGCCCGGTATCAGGATGGGTGGCATAACACATTCCCAGAGTAATGTATGGCCCTGCGTCCACCGGTGTGTTGGTGGGGGCCGGTATCAGCCTGTGAAGATCAAAATCCGGCTCGGACGCCAGATGAATGACCTGCTGAACCGGGGCCTCGTCCTCTGTCACCACAGGCTCAATGGGATTCTTTGCACATTCGCACAAAAGCTTTCCCAGCTCATGGATTTCGCAGCCGAACATGGCCGCTACCCGCTTCCTGCTGCCCACAACGCCGATGGCCACTCTTGCGTCCTCGAATCCCTTGATCTTATGAAATATCATGGCCGGGCCATTCACCTTGGTGGGACGCATCACTGTCCCGCCGGCTCCCACATGGCGGTAGACGCCGGAAAGCTCCGCCTGCGGGTCCACTTCCACATCGGTCTCCACCAATTGTCCCGGAATTGTTTTTAAAAGTTCCAGCGCACTTCTTAAATCTCTTACATCCTTTCCCGTTCCTTCCATTTTTCTCCTCCTGTTTCCTGTATCCAGGCTCTGTGTTTTGCCTTTCTTTTTGCTGTTTTTATAACTGTTCCATGCCCTCGCTTTGCCGGGCCGGGCTCTGCACAGGCCTGTGGAACAGCTATGTTTCTTTTATTTTACAGATTCCCCAGTGGTCAATCAATTCAATATATGGTATAATACATTCCATATTGGAATGTATTAACCCGCCATATTTCTCAGAAAGGACTTTTTCCATGACCTTTGAACAGCTGGAATCTTTCCTGGCTGCCGTCCGCTATGATACCTTTTTTGACGCAGCCGAATCCCTCCACATTACCCAGTCCACCCTGTCCAAGCACATCGGGAAGCTGGAACAGGAGCTGGGGCTTTCCCTTTTTGACCGTTCCAAACGCTCGGCCTCTCTGACTGCCGCCGGCCAGGCCTTTTACGAAGAAGCCCAGACCCTCTGCTCCCAATACCGGCATACCTTAAACCGCATGCAGGAATTCAAGACCTCCTCCCGCCAATCCCTCCGCCTTGGAACCCTTCCTGTCCTGTCTCAGTACGGGCTCACCAGAATATTAAAAGATTTTTCTTCCACGCATAAAGCGATCCGCCTATCCATCGAAGAGAAGGAAGAGCAGGAGCTGATGTCCGGGCTCTTACAGGGACAGTTCGACCTTATCATCGCCAGAGACCTTTTTCTGGATAAATCCTGCCTCTCCTTTTATCCCCTGGCCAATGACAGGCTCGTGGCCGTTCTGCCCGAGGACCACCCACTGGCCGGCAGCCCCTCCCTTTCCATTAAAGAGCTGGCCCGGGAACCTCTGATTCTCATGCAGCCCTATACCTCCATATACCGGCTCTGCCTTTCCATTTTTCAGGATGCCGGAATCCGCCCACAGATTGTCCGTACCGCCCGCATGGAATCCATCTTAAGCGCTGTGGCATTCCACGAGGGAGTCAGCCTGTTCGCAGAAGAGAACTTCAACCTGTTTCGCCACGATTCCGTGGTATCCGTTCCCCTTTCCTCCTCCCCCGATCTTCCCATCGGAGTAGCCGCCAGGCGGGAAAAAAAGCTTTCTCCCGGGGCGGCGGCATTTTTAAAATTTATCCGGAGGTAAAAAGATACCCTCAGGGCCCTGGTTCGCAAACCAAAAGAACCGGCCGCCGGCAGCTTCTCCGGATGTCTGGCAGTCAAAAGGCCCTGCACCGGATATCGGCGCAGAGCCTGTTATGATATCGTCCATGGAACCGGTCAGCCAATTAGCCCGATTCCGGCAAACACCATGGACAGGACCGGAATCACGATGACGCAGCACAGCATTCCCACTACGGTAATGGGCCAGTTCCCTTTGATGCAGTCTGTAAAGCTGTAATGTCCTGTACCAAAGGTATACTGCCAGGTCCCTTCAATTGGGAATAAAAAGCCTGTGCCTGCCTGGATGCCGATAAGGGCCATGGCTGCCGCCACCGGAATTCCCGCTCCCACAAGAACCGGCGCAATGACCGTGGCGCTTAATGCGCCGTTGGCAGAGCCCTGCGGAACCAGACAATGAACCAGAAAGGCGGCAATGGTCGCCATAATAAATATCACCATCAGATTCCAGTCAGCGGAATCCGCAAATATCTTATTCACAACCCACTCTCCGGCCCCCGTGCTGCTCATACCGGATGCCAGCGGAAAGATGCAGAGCATGGTAACTACCACCATGGCGGAAAAATTCTTCTTATAATCCTTAGCAGACAAAAGATTCACTCCCGGCAGCATCATTAAGAACATGCCGGCCATCGCCACCGTGGCGGTATCTAATTTTTTCACCCAGTTGCTGGCAAACCAAAGCACGATCATCACAGCCGTAATGGCCAGATACCATTTGTCCTTTGTCTCGAAATGATCCGGAATTGTTCCGAACAGCTTCTCCACCTCATTCTTCTGTTTCTCAGAAAGCTGCTCCGGCTTAAAATACCGCGGCAGCATCCAGGCAGAAAATATCGTGAAAATCAGTCCACAGGGAATTCCGAATAAAGCCCACTGGAAAAAGGTCATGGGCGTCCCAGACACTACCTCGCTTAAATCCATGATCGCCACATTCACACTGTTAGAACAGGGCAAAAACAATCCGCCTGTAAATGCGCCCACGGTAATCGCCATCATCATACCGCCCGCAAGACGGCTGGTCCCCGGCTCCGGATCGCCAAAGGCCTTCACGACCCCGGTTACAACCGCTAACACCACGATCTGGGCGGCGCCATCGGATACAAAAACAGAAATAATGGCCGCCAGCCAGCATACCGCGCTGATCATCTTTCTGGAATCGCCTTTTCCCAGCCGATACAGTGCGCGCAGAAGAATTGCTGCCAGGTTGGTATTCTGCAAAGCAGCGCCGATGCCGAAGCCTGCCATACAGAAAAATACAGTACTGGAGCATGCGGACTGCTGGATTGCCTTCCAGGCCACGACTCCTGTATACTTCATCACAACAATGATCATAAAGCATGTGGCTGCCAGAGGCATGGCCTCACTGATGAAAAGAACCATGGCGCCAATCACAATAGCCAGCATAATAAAGCCTTCCCGTGCCAGGCCTTCCGGCGGTGTGATCATCAGGCTCCCAATCACTAAAAGCGCGGCTGCTAGGATACATCCCAGCTTAAATGCCGGTTTTTTCTTCAGTTCTGACATAATGAACTCCCCCTTCCATTGGTTTATCTGTATTTATTGTATTGAAAAGAAGCCGGCAAGTCCAATCGGACATTCATATCTCCTCATCACAGCCATAGCTATGACCTTTCTGACTCATCATGATTTATCTATCACTCCAAAAAATCAGAGCAATTTTCTGCCAGCCATTGACAAGTCCGGCATAATCATTTAAGCTAACATTGTTAGTAATTATACATGATTTGTAACAGTTCAGCCTTGCATCTTCTTGCCCGCGTACCGCGGACAAGAAGCGCCGGGCGTCCGCCCTATGAAGATTTAGAGTGAAAAATGCTTATGAAAACAAGTTTTCAACGCTTTTTTCACTCTAAATCTTCGCATGGCTGAACTGTTACACTGGATTAATAAAATTTTTGGACGGCGGTTGACATTGGAAAAAATTGTGCTAAAGTTAGTAACGGATGCTGGAATCAAAAGGTTTTTGTATTATAAATGGAAAGAAGGAATTAAGAATGACAAAAATTGATATTATTTCCGGATTTTTAGGAGCCGGA
The DNA here is from genome assembly GCA_947643685.1 of uncultured Clostridium sp. GTDB lineage: Bacteria > Bacillota > Clostridia > Lachnospirales > Lachnospiraceae > CANRXD01. Next base: position 5,501 of record CANRXD010000041.1, read on the forward strand.
AAAACAACGTTCATAAAAAAATTGCTTGAAGAGGCCATTGCGGGAGAAAAGGTGGTTCTCATTGAGAATGAATTTGGAGAGATCGGTATTGACGGCGGCTTTTTACAGGATTCCGGCATAGAGATCCGTGAGATGAATTCCGGCTGTATCTGCTGTTCCCTGGTGGGAGATTTTGGACGTTCTTTGTCTGAGGTGCTTTCCAAATACGCTCCGGACCGTGTTATCATTGAGCCATCCGGTGTGGGCAAGCTTTCCGATGTGATGAAGGCTGTCTGCGATGTGGCGGGAGAAAATGAAGTAACATTAAACGGCTCCGTGACTGTTGTGGATGCACAGAAATGCAAAATGTATATGAAGAATTTTGGCGAGTTTTTCAATAATCAGATCGAAAGTGCCGGAACCATTGTCTTAAGCAGAACCGATGTGGCAGACGCGGATAAGGTGGCTGCCAGTGTGGAGTTAATTCGTGAGAAGAATCCCAGGGCTGCCATCGTCACCACACCCATCAGCAGGCTTACAGGAGCGCAGCTTCTGGAAATTATTGAAAAGCCGGCAGACGACATGGCCGCAGAGCTTTTAGAGGAAGTAAAGCATGGCCATCACCACCATCACGACCATGGGGAGGAGTGTGGATGCGGCCATGAGCACCACCATCACGATCATGAGGAGGAGTGCGGATGCGGCCATGAGCACCACCACGATCATGAGGAGGAGTGCGGATGCGGTCATGAGCATCACCATCACGGCCATGAGGAGGAGTGCGGATGCGGCCATGAGCACCATCATCATCACCACGGACATGATGCGGATGAAGTGTTTACGAGCTGGGGGCTTGAAACCAGCCGCACGATCAGTCTTGAGAAACTGGAAGCAGTTCTTAAGGATCTGGCCCACAGTGAAAAGTATGGCGTGGTGCTCCGTGCCAAGGGTATGCTGCCTGATGAAAACGGAACCTGGCATTATTTCGATCTGGTACCGGAGGAAACGGAGATCCGTACCGGTTCTCCGATTTATACGGGAAAAGTGTGTGTAATCGGCTCCAACCTGAAAGAGGATGAACTGAAAGAAGTCTTTGGAAAATAGTCAGGAGAAAATATGAACGGTAACATGGAAGACAGAATGCCGGTATTTCTGATTAACGGCTTTCTGGAAGCAGGAAAAACACAGTTTATTTCCTATACTTTACAGCAGGAATATTTCCAGTCTGATGGAACCACAGTCCTGATTCTCTGTGAGGAAGGGGATACGGAATATGATAAGGAGCTGTTGAAGAAAACCCACACCAGGATGATTACGGTGGAGGATGCTTCGGAGATGGACGAAGATTTCTTTGGACGGCTGGAGGCCCTTTATGATCCGGAACGCGTTCTCATTGAGTGGAACGGCATGTGGCCTCAGGACCAGCTCCATCTGCCGAAAAACTGGCAGCTGTTCCAGCAGATTACGATCATTGACGGCTCCACCTTTGAGCTGTATTTAAACAACATGAAGCCGCTTCTCGGGCTTTTGGTGAGAAACTCTGAGTTAATCATCATGAACCGCTGTGATGACGTAAGCGATGAAAATATTCTCAAGTACCGCAGAGGACTGAAAGCTCTGAATCCTCAGGCGGAGATGATTTTTGAGGATGCTGAGGGTGAGATTGAGCAGGAAGTCCTGGAAGAGGATCTGCCGTATGATATGAAGGCCGATGTGATTGAGATTTCCCCGGATGCCTATGGAATCTGGTATATTGACGCTCTTGATAAAAAGGACCGGTACGAGGATAAAGTGGTAGAATTCACTGCTATGGTTTTAAAATCTCCGGAGTTTCCGAAAAACTATTTTGTCCCGGGCCGCATGGCCATGACATGCTGTGAGGCAGATATGACGTTTCTGGGCTTTATCTGCAAGGCCAGAGAGGCAAAAACTCTGGAGACGGGAAAATGGGTTAAGGTACGTGCGAAGATTGCCTATGAATTCTGGCAGGATTATGATGGAGTAGGCCCCGTGCTCTATGCGGAGTCTGTGGAGCCGGCTCAGGAAATAAAACAGATCGTACAGTTTTAGGACGGAGTATCAGGGCTGCCTTTTTCCATTTCTGAAGGGCATGGCGGGCGGGAGAACCGGGGAATGAGCTGTCTTTTCATGACATTTCCCCGGCGGATCTGCCGTTTTGTGCAGGGCGGATTGTTAAAGCGACGTTATCGTTATTTTTGCCGGGAAAACTCCGCCGCTTCTCTGATCCAGTCCATCAGCTCCTTGTCGATCTCATCCGGATGGGAAACGAGCAGGTGATGAGTCCAGCGGTTCGGATATGGCTCGGTGGCAATGTCGATTCGGGCAGATTCCGCCTTATGTTCCAGGCCGAAAGTCACAACAATATAATCCTTTGGACAGTCTTTCTTCTTACGTACCCGTGCAAACGATACACAGGCGAACATATGTTTATTATAAAAGGAAATTTGACTTTTTTTCACCTTGACGCACACATTGTCAATTTCACTTAAAATTCGTTTTTCCAGCTTCTCATACAATGAAAGAGCATCCATATGTCCTTCAAAAAATAAAAGGGTGTCTGTGTTCATTATTCTCTGTCCTCCTTTCCGCACCATGCCGCAATCCTGGCAATCAGTTCAAGGGGAAGCGGCTTATCATAGGGAAACTGGATAGTCCCCTTACTTGTTTTGTATCCCTGCAGCTGATCTGCAAAGACTTCCACTGCATCGGGACCGGGATACAGGCCGATGTGTTTTTGGGATGCCGCGAACTGAATGAGATTCCACTTTTTCCAGTAAGTCGGCATACTCCATGATATTTTTTGGACAGCGTCCGGCAGGGTGCTGTGGATGGTTTCGTTAATCTGTTTGAGATATGCCCGGGTATATTCCGGCTGTTGTGCAATATATTCCTCAATGGTCTGCGGAGCCGGGCCACAGTAATGACTTTGATTTGTATTTTTGAATTTTCGCCCGCATTTTGGACATTCCCACATCTTTTCTGTCTCCTTTTCTTTATTTCTTTATGAATCGACCACTTTTTCCGCTATTCGACGATATCCCCCGGTTGTTTTCCTGTTCTTTCCTGAATTGCTTTCTGAATGCCAATGATATAGAAAATCGCATGTTCCGGCGTGGAGACTTTCTGCAAAAAGGAAGGACGGCCGACTTCCATACAGGCTTTGGACAAGGCTGCGATCTCCGGATCCATGTCCGCCTGCCAGCCCGCGCGCAGTCCCACAGAACTGCCCGGCAGGAACTCCAGCTGCACGTTCGGATCCGCATAGTCGATACCCCAGTACATCACGGTGAAGCCAAG
>CANRXD010000042.1 GCA_947643685.1 uncultured Clostridium sp.
CCGGAGAATCAAAGCAGCCGCCTGTGAAATAACTGTTTAAAAACTTCTTATGAGCCACTTCGTCAATTTTCTGCTTTCTCAGCCAGTCATAGTCAAGCCCCCAGCCGATGTCATCGTGGCACCTTAAATAGTTCAGAAACACGTACTCCCCCGGCAGTCCGCTCACAATCTCCATCTGATGCTTTAACAGGGATACATCCTTCGTAGCCACCGTATGCCATGTGGCTGCCATGGTAGTTACATTGTATAACATATGGCACTCCGGCTTTTCCACTGTCCCGAAATAGGGAACCACCCTGGCCGGCTCCATTACCACCTCCCCCAGGAGCAGGACTCCCGGGCACACAATTTCACAGATCATCCGCAGCATGCGGACAATATTATGTACCTCCGGAAGATTTCTGCAGCTGGTTCCCAGCCGTTTCCAGATATAGGGCACCGCATCGATACGGATAATGTCAATTCCCTTGTTGGTAAGATTCAAAAGACAGTCCGTCATGGCGCCGAATACCAGCGGATTCTGGTAATTCAAGTCCCACTGATATGGGTAAAAGGTAGTCATCACGAATTTTTTCGCATCTTCCAGCCATGTGAAATTTCCGGGAGCCGTCGTGGGAAACACCTGGGGGCAGGTCTTTTCAAACTGAGCCGGGATATCATAAGTGTCATAAAAGAAATACCGGTCCTGATACTCCTTCTCGCCCTTTCTTGCCCGCCTTGCCCACTCATGCTCCTCCGATGTGTGATTCATGACGAAGTCCAGGCAGAGACTTATCCCCCTTTTATGGCACTCCCTGGCCAGCCCCGTCAGCTCCTCCATAGTACCGAGCTTTGGCTTTACCTTTGTAAAATCCGATACTGCGTATCCGCCATCGTTTTTTACTGCGGGAGAGTCCAGAAGCGGCATCAGGTGGATATAATTCACACCGCAGTCCCCGATATAGTCAAGCTTCTTTTCCACACCCTTTAAGTTCCCGGCAAAAGCATCCACGTACATCATCATACCGTACATGTCGTTTTTCTTATACCAGCCCGGATCCGTCTCCCGCTTTTTGTCCAGCGCCTTTAAATCCTCCGGCCGTTCTTCAAATCTGGTTTTCAGTACCTCTAAAAGCTCCAAAAACCGTTCCATTCCATTTTCATAGAGCTCGCAGTAAAGCCATTTCAGTTCGTCATAATGTTTTTCCAGTCTTTTTTGAAATAAGGTTTTATCATCCATCTTTTACACCGTCCGTTATCCATGTTCCTGCCTGACGGCAGTTTTGCCGCCCTGAACCGTTTCCTTCCTGACAGCAGCTTTGCCGCCTCTGAACTGTTTCCTGCCTGACCTGCCCGTTTCGCGGTCACGACATCCCCGTAAAATTTCCTCTTCCGGCATTCTGTGGTAAACGTGAAAGCCAGATGCAGAACTCTTCTGACGGCTCAATATACACTGCCTGCCCCTTTGCTTTGATGGTACAGACCGGCATATCGGGACGTCCTGAGGTAAAGTCCGCCGTCGTCCTCCCGGCTGCTTTGGTCCGTCCCTCCTCAAGCGCCTCAATATCCGCCCAGTACACATGATACACGTCCTTTCGTTTTGACCTGCGGATGATTTTAGACACCGTGAAGTCCCCGTTCACATACACATACTCATATTCAAAGTCCCAGCTCCGGAACACAAAGAATCCGGCCACTGCCAGTGTGATGGAAAGAAACAGCATCCCGGCCGCAAAGAAGATAGCGTCAATCAAAAACACAATGGCCGCAGAAATCACAACAGCCTTTATGAGCTGCTTCTTCTTATCCGGAATATACGGAACATACCATTCAAAAACAACGTCTCTCATCTCTCACCTCATGGAATCATACCATTGTCAATAAAAACTGCACGCCCTCATACTCGTTTAATTCAAAGGGAACCGGAATTCCTGCATTCATAAGAAGCGCTCCGGAATATCTGCCCTTCTGGCCCTCAATCCTGTACATGGCCTCCCGTTCCAGGCCCTTTAATTTCAGATAGTACTGGGCATCATTGCTTTCCCTGTCCGTCAGCACCAGACTCACCAGGGATTTTTTTCTGTCTTTGGAGACATGCTGCCAGGCCGTAAAATTCTTATTTTCATAAGGACTTGTCAGCCTGTAATAATCCCCTTCCGCAATAAGACGGTAATTCTTTTTATAGAATCTGATCTGGTCCCTGCATATTTTCTTTTCTTCCGCACTCAGTTTTGTGGAGTCCAGCTCATACCCCAGGATTCCATCCATGGCCACAATTCCCCTTGTGCTCATGGGCGTCGTCCTTCCCGTCTGGTGGTTGGGGCACACGGAAACGTGGGATTCCAGCATGCTGACGGGATATCCAAAGGAAGTTCCATACTGAATCTTCAGCCGGTTCTTGGCATCTGTATTGTCACTGCACCAGATCTGCGGCTGATAGTAAAGCATGGCCGCATCATATCTTCCTCCGCCGCCGGAACAGCCGCAGAAAATCACCTCCGGATGCTTTAAAATCACCTCGTCCATGACATAGTAGAGCCCCAGAACATATCTGTGAGAAACCTCTCTCTGCCTGTCAGCCGGAAGAAGCCCGGACCAGACATCCGTGATGCTGCGGTTCATGTCCCACTTCACATACTCAATCTGTGCCTCAGAAAGAATTCCATTGATGGCGGCAATGAGATAATCGCAGACATCCCATCTGGACAAATCCAGTACAAGCTGATTCCGTCCCCTTGTCATGGGCCTCCCGGGTGCCTTTAAACACCAGTCGGGATGTTCCCTGTAAAGGTCACTGTCCTCAGAAACCATCTCCGGCTCTATCCAGATGCCGAACATAAGTCCCAGCCTGTGGATTTCCTCTGAAAGGCCGGAAATTCCGTTTTTAAGCTTTTTCCGGTTGACCCTCCAGTCTCCAAGCCCGGAATTATCATCGTCCCGCTTTCCGAACCATCCGTCATCCAGAACAAACAGATCCACCCCCATGTCCACGGCTTCTTTCGCAATACTTATGAGCTTTTCATCGTCGAAATCAAAGTAGGCGGCCTCCCAGCTGTTGATAAGAACCGGCCTGGCCTTTTTTGCAAACGGAGACCGGCACATGTTCTGGCGGTAAATATCATGATACAGATGGGAAAGTCTGGAAAAACCGCTCCCGGAATACGCTAAAACAATCTCTGGTGCCTGGAATTTTTCTCCTGGTTTAATCAGAAAGGTAAAATGTCCCGGATGGATTCCTGCGTTGACGCGGAGCTGTTTAAACTGGTCTTTCTCCGCCTCCATCACAAAATTTCCGCTGTAAACCAGGGAATATCCATAGCACCTTCCATGGTCCTCTCCTGCCTCCCTGTCGCACACAATCATAAATGGGTTATGCTGGTGGGAGGAGGTTCCCCGTCCGCTTCCAATGGAATGGATTCCATACTGGATGGGACTCCGTGTAAATTCCCGCTCCATGGTATGCCTCCCGTCAAAGGTGATGAGATCATAGTCGGAATCCTTAAAATCCATGGTCATGGACATGAGCTTTTTTAACTGTATTTCTTCCTTTCCTTCATTCACAAGGCAGGCGGTTCTGGTGATGATATTCTTCTCTTCAAACACGCTGTAACACAGAATCACCGTCACGCCGCTCTCCCGGTCTTTTAACCGCACCTCAAGGGTCTCCACGGAATCGCCAGAAGCAACCCGCAGGGAAGGCATCCCTTCTACCTTATATTTTCCCTTATAGATTTCATGACCCGCATATTTTCCTGAGAAAATCTGGCTCCCGTCCTTATTTACCACTTCAATACTGGGAATCCGGTAGTCCCCCTTTCCGTCAGTGGAGTACTCCTGGGGCAGGTAGTCCAGGGAAAACGTCCTGTCTCCTCCCGCCTCATTGGGATTTGGTGAAAAACCGCGGTCATACCCCTTAAGCAGGTAATCCGGATTTTCGTCCGGAATTTTGTCACCGTAATACAGGTGCAGTAAATTGCCAAACCTGCTGACCTTCATAAGATAAGAGCTGTTCCGGGTCCCAAGAACAAATGTTCTGCTGTCTGCATTATATCTGATTGCCATATGTTTTCGTTTCCTATCCTAGATTTCTGTATTACTGCCCTCATGAGCAGCAACATTTCTGTCCCTATTTCCCGCCTGTCATCGCAACACCTTCAATAAACTGCTTCTGGAAGAACAGGTACAGAACCACCATCGGTATCATAGCCAGTAAGGAACCTGCCATCATAACCGGGAAATTGGTGCTGAACTGTCCCCTTAAGGTTGCAAGACCAGAGGAAAGCGTCATCATGTTAAGATCTGTATTGACAATTAACGGCCACATCAGATCTCCGTATGCAAATACCGCCGTAAAGACTGCCAGCGCTGCCATGGAGGACTTTGTGAGTGGAGCCATTACTTTTACAAACGCCTGCCACTGGTTGCAGCCATCCAGGTAAGCGGCCTCCGAAATCTCATCTGGAATTCCCATATATGCCTGTCTTAAGAAAAAGGTTCCAAAGGCGCTCACAAGACCCGGAAATACCAGCCCGAAGATGGAGTTTGTGAGACCAAGCTTTGCAAGCATCTGGTACTGGGGCGTAATGAATATCTGCGAGGGAAGCATCATCTGGAGCAGAACCACGGAGAACAGTAAGTTCTTTCCCTTAAAGTTCAGCTTCGCGAAGGCATAACCTGCCATGGAGGAAAACGCCACCGCGCATACCACGCGCCAGAAAATCATTAAAAACGTATTCTTATACAGTGCCAGAAACGGCAGGGACGCAGTGGCATCGGTATAGTTTTTCGTCTGCCATGCGGCAGGAAGAATCGTAGGAGGAATAATCATACTCTCTTCTACTGTCTTAAAGCTTGTAAGGAACATCCATACAAACGGGAAAATCATAATGACAGAGCCGATAATAAAAAACGCATATGTACCGGCTGTACGGATTTTTCTGGATCTTTCTAATGATGAGTTCATAATATCCTCCTTTCTTTATACCTCGTAATTGACCCACTTCTTCTGGCCCCAGAACTGTACCACGGTCACAAGACCAATGAGGGCTACGGTCCAGATTACCACTGAAGAGCCAAGTCCCCTGTCGCCGGAAATATAGGACTCCCGGTAAAACAGATACATCAAAGACTGGGCGCTGGTCAGCGCCGGATTCGCTTCCTCGATCATCATGTAGATCAGATCATATACCTTAATGGAAGACATCAGTCTCATGATCATGACCACGAAAAGCGTCGGAGAGACCATCGGCAGCGTAATATGGAAGAACTGCTGAAGCTTTGTGGCCCCGTCCAGGCTTGCGGCTTCGTAATAGGATTTGGAAATATTCTGAAGTCCCGAAAGAAGAAGCACCGCATCGTAGCCGATGGCGGACCAGATAGCCACAATCGCACAGGTGACCATAACGATATTGGGATCTGTAATCCAGTTGACCTTATGAGCCAGGAGTGTGTTGATGATGCCATATTCGGTGTTGAAGATCCACTTCCATACCATGGCTACCGCCGCTGGGGCCACAACCATCGGTAAGAAGAATACAGCCCTGAAGAAGGTCCTTCCCTTAATTTTTGTATTGAGCATAACTGCTACCACCAGGGAAAGAAAAATTCCAAGGGGAACGGTCAGTAAGCAGAAATACAGGGTATTCAGATTGGCACGCCAGAACTCTGCGCTCTGGAACATCTTCACATAATTCTCGATTCCGCGGAGCTCATAAAGTCCAAAGGGTCTGGTTTTGGAAAAGCTCAGTTTAATGGTATCAATAAGCGGATAAATATTTAACACCAGAAGTCCGATGATGGTGGGAGCCACCATGATATAGGCCCACATACTCTCGGATTTCGCATGCCTGCTTGCTTTTGCTTTGCTGTTTGCCATACTATGCCTCCTTCCTTAATCATCCTCGGCCGCGGTATTAATGGCCTCCTGGAAAGTCTTCATTCCATCCTCAAAACTCAGCTGGCCGGAGTAGATTTTCAACAGGTTCTCAGTAACTTTCGTTTTCCATACCGGGCGGTATTTGTTGTTGACGGACTGTACACTGTACTCAAACATGTCTGTAAAGCAGCTGACATTCAACTTATAGTCAAACTGATCAAATACCTTTACCCATGTCTCCTCCAACCCCGTGTAGGCCGGGATTGCCGCGCCGGACTCGCCCTGGATTCTCTGCCCCTCTTCGGAGCCGAAGAAACGGAGCACATCCTTTACGGTTTCCAGATTTTTCCCCGCTGCGGAGGTGGCGTAGCAGAGACCGTTGGAGATGGTGGCTCTACCGTCGCCACTTGCGGGATCCGGGCATTTGGGAAGAACCGCCACATCCCATTTCCCTTCCATATTGGGGTAATTCTTCATCTCAGACAAAATATTCCAGTTTCCCTCCAGGAACATGGCCCCCTGTTCAGAGAAAAAGGCAGTACCGGGAGAAGTCTCGGCAAAGTAATTCTGATCCGGACACCAGTCATTTTTCTGAAGGTCAATGTAGAATCTCATGGCGTCAATGGTAGCCTGGTTGTCAAAACCACCGTGGATGTTGTCCTCTGCCAGGATATATCCGCCATTCTGGTATACGAAGTTCCAGTAGCCAAGCTGGTCATCGCCGTATGCCATATAGCCATATTTTCCCGTGGCATCATAAATCTTCTGAGAGGCCTCACACAGATCGTCCCAGGTCCAGGTTTCATCCGGATAGGAGACACCTGCCGCATCAAACATTTCCCGGTTGTAAACAAGGCCCACCGTGTCCTTATCTTTGGGAACTCCATAGTATCTGCCATCACTTCCCTGTACATTGGACAGAGAAACCTCCGAATAATTGTCCGTAAAGAAGTCCGGATCTTCTTCATCGTAGAGGTCTGTCAGATCTGCAATTTTTCCGTAATCTGCATACTTCAAAATCTCATTGGTATGCATCCAGAAAATATCCGGCATCTGATTGGAGATGGCCGTTGCTTCCAGCTTCGTCCAGTACTCAGACCAGCTTGTTACCTGCACTTCGATCACCACATCCGGGTGCTTCTCCGTATAGGCATCGCAGATTGCCTGCATTCCATCTCTCTGGGCCACGTCCCAGATCTGGAATGTGAGATGAGTTCTGCCATCCGCCGCCCCTTTGCTGCAGCCGGCAGAAATTCCGGCAAGCGCACAGACAGCCGACAGCAATAATGCTTTTTTGAGCTTTTTCACAAGCTTCCCTCCTTTGGTTATTTAGTATAAAAGTACAACTGTTTTGTAAGGAAATTATACCAATTTACCAAATTGAAATTCTATAAACAAGAAAAATGCTTATATACCAAAATGAAATATATATACATTTTTAGATAAATGTGCTAACATTATGGTATATGGATGATCCCCTCACGGGCCTGCCAGACCAGAAAGGAAAGGCATTTATGGAAAAAAATTACAAATTTAACACCTTCCAGAACGATAAAAATATCGATCTTACCCTGTTCCAGTACGGATGGGAGCAATGTCTCCCCATGCATTCCTTCGGGCCTGCCAAAAGAAATCACTATTTATTCCACTTCGTGTTTTCCGGGAAAGGACTTCTGAACTCAAATAACTCAGACGACGAAACCAGACAGTATAGGGTCGAGTCGAACCAGGGATTTTTAATCTGCCCCGGACAGGTCAACACTTACTTTGCCGACGAACATCTCCCCTGGGAATACGCCTGGGTGGAATTTGACGGGGTAAAAGCCCTGGAATTCATGGAGATGGCCGGCCTTGGCTTTGACCAGCCTGTATACCGCCTGAAGAAAAAAGAATATGCTGCCGCCATCAAAGAAGAAATCATGCACATCGTGGACAACCCCTTCCATTCCAGCATCAATCAGATTGGACATCTCTATTTGTTTTTTGACAGCTTAATCCGGGGCTCTGCCACAAGACGGACGCTGCCTTCCGGGAATCTGAAGGACTCCTATGTAAAAGAAGCCATTTCTTTTATTGAGAGGAATTACAGCGACCCCATTACCGTAGAAGATATCGCCGCTTTCTGCGGCTTAAACCGGAACTATCTGGGGAAGCTTTTTAAGGAAATTACCAATCAGACCTTACAGCACTTTTTAATGTACTATCGTATGAACCGTGCGGCGGAGCTTTTGAAATTCTCAAGTTTGACCATCAATGAAATCGGAAAAATGTGCGGCTACCAGAACCAGCTCCATTTTTCCAGAGCCTTTAAGACAATCTTTCATCTCTCCCCCAATCACTGGCGGGAAAAAAATAAGCCTCTTTAGGGCGGAAAGGAGCCAGTCATGGCTGTTTCTGATTACACCAGGGCCAGAAAAATGGCCCAGAAAACATATCATCAGGATATCTCAGAAGGAAAATACCCTTATTTAAAAGTGCTGGATGAACTGCTTCCCTTTGCCGACACGGTGGGAGAAAGTGATCTGGGACTCATAGAAATCCCTGTTGAACGTATCGCAGGTACAAAAACCGCAGGCCGTACCAAGGCTTTTTCCAGCAGCTTCATGCCTCTTTTAAGCGAAAACTCTGAATTTGCCGATAAATGGTCGTCTCTCTATCAGTCACATATTGATGAGGGCATCCGGGAACCCGTGATTGCCTGCGAGTTTATGAACTCCTATTATATAATAGAAGGAAACAAACGTGTCAGCGTCTTAAAGTATTCCGGCGCCATAACGGTTTCCGGCTATGTCACAAGAATCATCCCCTCTGCCAATGACACAAAAGAATCCAGGATCTACTATGAATATATGGATTTTTTCCGCTTTACCGGAATCAACACCATCTATTTTTCCAAACCCGGCAGCTTCCATGAGCTTTGCAGCGCTCTT
>CANRXD010000043.1 GCA_947643685.1 uncultured Clostridium sp.
GGCGATTTTTAAAAACGCATAGTGGCCGCCTGTGGTCACCAGGCGGTTTGTCACAGGGCTTACGGGAGCGTTGATGTCCTTAAACACCAGAGTCCTTTCCCCGCCGCTTAAAGCCTTCTTTAAAGCCTCTGCAATCTCCTCACAGGAAGATGTGCCTAAAACCGCATCCACCTCGGGAATTTCCTCCACAATCTCATTTTTATATCTCTGTGCCAGGCAGCCTGTGACAATCAGGGCTTTCAGCTGCCCCTCTTCCTTCATTTTCGCCATCTCAAGGATCGTATTTACACTTTCTTCCTTGGCATCACCGATAAAGCAGCAGGTATTAATGATAATTGCGTCAGCCTTTGTCTCATCATCCACGAAGAACCAGCCCTCAGCCTCCAGGAGCCCAAGCATTTTTTCCGTATCCACCAGGTTTTTATCACAGCCCAGTGAAATGAAAAGCAAATTCATTTAATGTTTTTCCTTTCCGTCGAAAAAAGAGGAAACAAAAAGCCGGTATTTAGCCCCATTTCCTCCTCTTTCCTCTTTATTGTTACCGTTCACGGAGGGATATCTTCTTGTCCGGTTTTCCCCGCCCTGTAAACAGTAACTCTTTATTCGTAACAGTTCAGCCCTGCATCTTCCTGCCCGCATACCTGGACTGTCACCTTTATTCTTCGGTTTTTCCTTCAGAGATTTCTTCTGAAAATTCCGCATCTATGGCTGCGTTTTCCTCTTCTGTCTCCTCTTCCTCAGGAAGAATCGTCACCTTCTGCTCATAGAGCTCCTGAACCGCCGTGGAAAGAGGTTTCTTTCCGGCTGCGCCGTATACAAGAGGCTCAGCGCCGCCAATGATCTGCCTGGCTCTCTTTGCCGCCGCAATGACAATGGAATAACGGCTCTGAACCACAGGCTGCTCTCCCGGCTCCACATTGCTGTTGACTGCTTCGATTAAATCTGTATAAGATGGATGTAACATATCTGAAAACTCCTTTCAATGATTTGGAAAACTTACCGGCCGGATTCCACAAGCTCCCTTAATTCCTTCTTCATCCGGGAAATTCTTTCCTGATTTCTGCATGCCTTAAGATGCTGGGAGCGGATAAGGCCATGAAGCTCCTCCACACAGGTCCCGATGGTATCGTTCACGAGAATATAGTCATAGGATTCCATTCCTTCTGACTCCTCCAGAGCACGTTTCAGTCTTTTTTCAATGACCTCCTCCGTCTCCGTTCCTCTCCCCAAAAGGCGGGCCTTTAAATCTGCCGCCTCAGGCGGAACCACGAAAATCAAAACCGCCTCAGGATATTTTTCCTTCACCTTAAGGGCTCCCTGAATTTCAATTTCAAGAATCACATCTTTCCCCTGAGCCATCATTTCTTCCACATAGGAGCTGGGGGTTCCATAATAATGATTCACATAACGGGCATACTCAATGAGCCGGTTCTTCTCAATCAGCTCCTCAAACTGTTCATTGGTCATAAAGAAATATTCCCGGCCGTCCACCTCTCCGGGACGGGGACTTCTTGTGGTGGCTGAAATGGAAAGCGCATAATTATCATACTTTTCCAGAAGCGCTTTCATAATGGTTCCCTTGCCTGCGCCGGAAAAACCCGATACAACAGCCAGAACTCCCTGTTCTTTCATATATAATCCCCCCGGTTATTCAATATTCTGAATCTGCTCTCTTACTTTTTCGATTTCTGTTTTTAGAATAATTGCACGATCAGAAATTTCCAGATCATTGGATTTGGAAAGAATCGTATTGGACTCCCGGTTCATTTCCTGTGCAATAAAATCCAGCTTTCTGCCCACACCGCCTCCGGCAAGAAGCTCCTTCCTCATTCCTTCAATGTGGCTTCTTAAGCGGACAGTCTCCTCATCCACACATATTTTATCCGCAAAAATCGTCACCTCAGTGAGGATTCTGGATTCATCAATCGTTGTAGTCCGGAGCATTTCCCTTACTTTATCCTCCAGCTTCTTTTTGTAATCTTCGAGGACTTTCGGAGAGTGTTCCTCAATAAAATCCACCATAGTCAGCATATAGTCAAGCTTCCCAAGCAGATCTGCCTTCAGATTCTCTCCTTCCCGGATTCTGGTTTCCACAAAGTTTTCAGCAGCTTTCTTAAAAACCGGCTCCAGCAAAGACCACAGGTGTTCCTCGTTTTCCGGCTCCTGTTCCATGGTAAGGACCTCCGGACACCGGGAAAGCACGGACACCTTCACATCGTTTTCGATTCCGAACTGTTCTGCCATCTTTTCAAAACTCTGCATATATTCGGCGGCCAGGGAACTGTTATACTTTAAGTCTACCTTCTCCTCCGTATAATTTTCATAGGTGATAAATACATCTACCTTCCCCCTTTGAATATAATCCTTCAGAAGGGTCCGCATGGCTGCCTCAAAATAATTAAATTTTTTCGGCATTTTAATGCTTAAATCCAGATATCGATGGTTGACTGCCTTTATTTCAACGGATATTTTGCATTCATCCGTTACGGCCTCGCATCGGCCGAAACCGGTCATGCTCTTAATCATCTTAAACATGCCTCGCTTTCACATAGATAGGGTTATTATACGGCAAATGGAAATTCAAGTCAACTAAAACATCGAGTTTCAGACTGCGGCAGCAACAGTTCAATAACAGTTCAGGGGCTATCTGAACTGCTGATGCCGCCTGAACATACAGGCATCCAAAAAGAGTACAGACAAATCGCTGTACTCTTTTAGAAAAATATTTTTTAGTTGGCCTTTTTGAGCGCATTTACTTTACGGCATAGCCTGCGGCAGTCAGGTATTGTATCACCTTGCTTGTTGTTATACCGATTTCTTCAGCGATATTTGTAATTGTTTCTCCGCGTTTAAACAATGAAACGGCGTATTGCATTCTGACTTCATTACGTCCTTCATTACGTCCTTCATTGCGTCCTTCATTGCGTCCTTCATTCCAGCCTTGTCTGATACCTCTTTGCAAAGCTTCTTTCTCAATAATCTCATGTTCCAATTCCAGGATTTTTCCACCCATAACTTCACCGATCCTTTCTTTGTCTGGATTCTGCTCCGGAACAATATAGTCTGCAATCCGTTGTACCAGATCCATAATACTCATATACAATTCCGGGTTGTCTTTGATCGATGCTTTTGCCAGGCGCTCGTTCATCTCCGTGCATTCCGATAACAGCTTATCCATTTTCGTCCTGTCTGTACTGTTCTCCTTAAGAAACGCCTCATACCGCAAAATGTAATATGGCAAAAACAAATACAACTTCTTCTCAAAAATGCCGTCGATCGTATAGTCCTGTATTAAAATAACCTTCGTGGAATACTCCACTTTCTGCCCATTTGGGAACCTTACTGTCACCATATGTTCCTTCGGCATATTGTGATGGTTTCGGATGTAGAGTACACAGGATTCTGGAAAATCAATCTCCAAATTCCCATTTTCCATCCCTGCGTGATCGAGTGCAATTGCAAAATCATATTCGATCATACGAAGCGCCATCGTACCATCTTTTTGAGACTGGCATTCGATGTGGTAGATATGGTCACGAATCTTAATGATAGAATCCGTAATGATCTTTCCGCGTTTTTCGTAGTGCTCATTCCGCAGCGCCTCAAACTCCGCGTCTCCTGGGTATTTTGTGCCAAATGCCTCGTTTATCAGATGAATTAGAAGATACGGCATCTTCTGTGCCATTGTCCGAAAGACATCATCAAATATCGTTTCTGAGTCGTGATGCTTTCGTCTGAGTCTCTTCGGAGTTTGAGTGCTCTCCTTGTCCATTCATTCTCATCTCACTTCCTATATAAATATTATAATCATTCCTGAAAATTCTGTCAAGAAATCCGCCTTCTTTCTCACTCAAGGGATAACAGTTCAGAACCGCTTGATTTTCCACATCAATATATCCATTTCCGCTCTCTCTAAAATCATCTTTTGTAATTTTTTTCAAAAGATAAGAAGCTGCTTCTTGTCGCATACCTGGTACAAAAGCCCCCGGAGGGGCCGGAGGCTTTCAAAAAGAGGGGTATATGACCTGTCTTACGCAGGCATAATGCCAAACAAAATGGCGACAATCATGCAGATAAAGCTGAATCCCCATACCCAGAAAAAGCTGTTTCTGATATGGTCTTTAATATCCACATCGGCAAGGCCCACGCCAAGAAGTGTGGCGGGAACCATGGGGCTTATGAAGGTAGCGCAGTTGCGGCATACCACCATAGCCACAGCGATTGGGGTCGCGCCGATTCCAAAGCCTTCTCCAATGCCGATCATAACCGGAAGCATTCCATAGAAGTAGCTGTCCGTGTCGAAAGCCAGAGCAAGCGGAACGCTTAAAATACCAATAACAAGAGGCAGATGACGCCCAAGAACAGCCGGAAGGAAACTGCTGATTAAATTGGACATACAGGTAATCACGCCTGTGGTTCCTTCCACATCCTTAACCAGTACACCCATAAGGACAGCCGCCCCCATTAACGTGGAACACATCATGAGAGCCGGACCTGCATGGCTGTTGATGACCTTTTTCTGTAATTTTGCGCCCGGGTAGTTTACAAGAATTCAGGCTGCCACGCCCATCATAAAAGGCACATAGCTGGGGAAAATATCTAAAATCAGCAGTGCGATCACAGCCAGGGTCAGCGCAATATTAAAGACAAACAGTTTTGGTCTTGCCAGTTCACTGGCCGCTTCTGCCTCGCTGTTACTTAACACAACCTCACCTTCAAGCTTTGCAAGGGTTCCGTTTAATCCTGCCCCGCGTTTCTTTTCGATCATGCCGTTCATCACTGCCACAGCCAGAGCCAGTATAATTCCTGCTACCTGAATCGGCAAAATGGTCTGCCAGAGAGAAGCTGCTTCTATGCCAAGCACCGTTGCCGCCCGCATGGTGGGGCCGGCCCAGGGCATCAGGTTTAAAACACCCATGGCAAGGACACTGATACGCAGCAGTGTGGTGGGCCGCATGTGCATCTTTTTATAGACAGGCAGCATGGCCGGAACCACGATACAGAAGGTGGATGCCCCGCCGCCGTCAAGATGGCCGATCAGGGCGATGATACAGGTCATGACGCAGACACCAACCACATTGTCCTTTACAAGCAACATCAGTTTACTGATGATCACATCGAACATTCCGGCATCGGTCATGATTCCGAAGTACAGCACGCTGAACACAAACAGGGCGGCTGTGGGGCCCGTGCTGGAGAAACCGCTTTTGATGAGTTTTGCGATATCGTCCCAGCTATAATATTTTCCGGCAACCAGAATAGCTGCTAAAACCATGGGGAACACGATAAAGGCAATGCTGGGAAGGGTTTTACTTTTAAATAAGGTAATGACAATGGCGACAATACAGGCAAAGCCAAGGACGCCGACAAATGCTTCTGACATAGTAACTCTCCTCTTTATTCAAATTTGTGTTGCAGTTCAGAGTAAAAAACGCTTATGAAAACAAGTTTTCAACGCATTTTCACTTTAAATCTAATTCGTATGACTGTTCAGCCCTGCATCTTCTTGTCCGCACGCGGACAAGAAGCGTAAGGCGTCCGCCTTATGAAGATTCAAAGTAAAAAACGCTTATGAAAACAAGTTTTCAACGCATTTTTCACTTTAAATCTTCGCAGGGCTAAACTGGTGTTGTAAATTCGTATTCTTTGATCTGCCTCACAACATCAATGATAGTGCTGTCTCTGGCCTCAATGATACCCACGACCCGGTCGTCAAACTGCACCGGATCCGGTTCGCCCACTATGGCATAGGCCTTATCCCTCAGCTCCTCAATGGTCACAAACGGCAGATCCACATCTTTCATGCATTCCATCAGGTCCTTTCGTCTGGGATTGATGGCAATGCCATAATCCGTAATCACCACGTCCACGGTTTCCCCCGGTGTGGTAACGGTGGTCACGTTCGTGCAGATGGCAGGGATACGCCCCTGTAAAAGCGGTGCAATAACGATGGTGCACTTGGCTCCCGCTGCCGTATCAGGATGCCCTCCCTGAGCCCCGGTAATCATACCGTCAGAGCCCACCACCACGTTGCAGTTGAAGTTTACATCCACCTCCAGGGAAGCCAGGATTACGAAATCCAGCTTGTTGACATATGCCCCTTTATTAAAGGGATTGGCATACTCGGACGCAGAAATTTCAATATGGTTCGGATTCTTTTTGATGGACTCAATGGCGCCCATATCAAAGTCCTGGGTATCCACCAGCTTATACACCAGGCCTTTTTCCAGAAGCTCGCACATAGGAGTGGTGATTCCGCCAAGACCAAGGCCCATATGGATTCCTCTCTCCTCCATGATCTTTCCAAGAGAGATCGTGGAAGCAATAGAGGCTCCGCCCACCCCTGTCTGATAAGAAAATCCTTCTTTAAAATAAGGAGTGTTGATTACAAATTTTGTACAATAATCCGCCATCATGATTTTTCTCACGTCGGTGGTGGGCTTTGCCGCGCCTGTGGCGATCTTCTCCGGATTTCCGATTTCATCCACCACACAGACATAATCCACATGGACCATGGAAATACTGGCCGGGGCATTGGGGAAAGGCACCAGGCAGTCGGTGACGGCAACCACCTTATCGGCATACTCCGCATCCACCATTGCATAAGATAAAACTCCGCAGTCGCTCTTTCCGCCATTGGCCCTCATATTTCCATATTCATCACAGGTGGGAGCCCCGATGAAAGCAATATCAATGTGAACTTCTCCCGATTCCACTGCACGGACACGGCCGCCGTGAGAACGCATAATGGCCAGATTCTTAAGCCGCCCTGTGGAAATGGCCTCTCCGATCTTTCCCCGGACGCCGGAAGACTGGATGCCTGTAATAGTGCCGTCCTCTATGTAGGGGACAATGGGGTCATGGGCTTTTCCCAGGGAGCTGGCACAGATGGTAATGTCCTTTACTCCCATTCTGTGAACTTCCTCCATAACCATGTTTACCACATAGTCCCCTTCCCGGAAATGATGGTGGAAGGAAAGGGTCATACCGTCCTTAATGCCACATTTTACGAGGGCCTCATGAATATTTTCCACCAGCTTGCTGCGGGTCGGGTCACAGAGTGCGTGAACCGTCGGCGCTGCTTTTTTATATTCGTAATTATCATAGGCGTAAGCGCCTTTGAAGGCCTCTTTTCTGGTCTCCTTTAAAATCTCCTCCGGAATCTCTCTTCCTGCTGCATTGATCATATCAGGTTCCCCCCTTTATATACACCTGCGGCTTCTGCCATTGCCAGGGTCCTCTTCGCTCCGTCATAAAAAGCAATGTCGATCATCTTTCCATCTACGGTAAATACGCCGATACCCTTTGCTTTCTTATCCTCGATTTCCCGGACCACCTTTTCCGCAAAAATGATTTCTTTTTCCTTCGGTGTGAAGATCTTATGTACCACCGCGATCTGTCTGGGATTTACCAGGGATTTTCCGTCAAAGCCCATGAGCTTTATCATCTCGGTCTCCCTCTCAAAACCCTCCATATCATCCAGATTTGTGAATACCGTATCCCAGCACTGAACTCCTGCCGCTCTGGCTGCCATGATCATATGCTGCCTCGCCCCCATGAGCTCCACTCCCGTTCCTGTGATGGAAGTCTGAAGATCTTTCGTATAGTCACCGCCGGAGAGGGCAATTCCGATCAACCGTTCAGAAGACTGACAGATTTCCAGAGCATTTAACACGCCGCGGCAGGATTCCAGGGCTGCCATTAAAAGCGTGCTCCCCTCTTCTCTTCCAAACTCTGCCTCCGCTTTCTGCACATACTCCTCCACGGTCTTTACATCCCTGGCGCTCTCGGTCTTTGCAATCCGGATCGTATCGGCGCCGCCGGCCACACAGACGCGGATATCTTCCTTCCAGTGGGGAGTGTCAAGGCCGTTAATGCGTACTACCCGCTCCACACCATGGTAGTCGATTTCCTGTAACGCATGAAACAGGGAATATCTGGCCGCGTCCTTCTGATTTTCCGCCACGGCATCTTCTAAGTCCAGCATAATGGAATCCGGCCCGTAAATGTAAGGATCCTTAATCAGTCCCGGCTTCTGGCAGTTTAAAAACATCATGGAACGTCTTAATCGTTTTTTATTGGGATGCATCACTGAATCACACCTCCCCACGGAAGATTCTCTGTGATACCGTTGGAACGGTACACGGCACATTCAATTCTCGCCTTTAAGGTACAGTCAAGGGCGCCCTTATCAAAGATTGTCACCTTTCCGTTTTCCACATTGAGACGACTGAGTGTTTCAAGGGCCACTTTTCGGATCTGTCTTCCATACTGATGAATCACGCTGCTTTCTATGGTAAGTTCGATTCCATTATCCCCCGGCTCCACAGTGATCTGTGCGTCGCTGGATTCCAGCGTCCCCGCCATGGCAGTTTTTCTGATTTCCATAAAAATCCCTCCTGTTTTTGTCCGGCCTGCGGTCATTTAAAATCGCTTCCCCACGGGCCTGCCGTTTTCTCTGCTCTGTACGTATCATAGCATTTCTTTCCTTTTTCATCCAATACATATCCTTCTATACATCATATAGGAATTTTCTTATAGCCTGTGAGGAAGCAATGGTGCCGAAGGCACAGACCTGCCTGAACGGCACAAAAAATACTGTCCGGTTCTCAGATACGAAAACCAGACAGTACCTGTTTTTACTTTTTTGTGCCAGACCCTTTAAACAAAGTCTATCTGTTCATCAAAAATGCAGCAGGGGCGCGCTGCCTGGAAAAGACAGTCCGCGCCCCGTTTCTATTCTT
>CANRXD010000044.1 GCA_947643685.1 uncultured Clostridium sp.
ATTATTCTTAAGCTCCACTCCAAGATTGCCGTAATCCCATGTATTTGCAAGTCCTCCATAAATCTCAGAACCCGGATATACAAATCCTCTGGATTTTGCCAGGGCAACGATTTTTTCCATTGTCTTTTCCATAATCTCTCTCCTCTTCTATAACTTATTTAAAAATCACGTAGACCATTCCGGTCTCCGGAGTCTGAACCAGAGTGCTTCCCAAAACCGTAACCTCAGAAGACACATACTCAATGGGTCCCTCTGTCTGTATCAGGGCAGGTCCCTCAATGGCTGCCACATACAGTTTGCTCTTCTTCATTACCTCACTGGCATCCACCTCTTTTGGGCTGGAAGAAGCGGTCTTAAAGGTCTGGCCTGTGAGATACCCCTTTGTAATCCCATCGGGAACCGGGGTCACATCCAGCTCCTTCACCTGAATGCTGCTTTCTTCATCGGGATAGGCTTCCATAAACTTAAGATAAGCAGCCGGGTTTTTAAAATCAATGTAGAGGCTGGCAGTTCCGCCTGCCAGAGAGCAGGAATTAAAAGCCGCCGCTTCCCGGGAAGATGCCTCATCAGAACCGCCATGGCCTTCAGAGCCATTGAAATCCGCCAGTGCTTCCTCCACGGAAGCCTTCAGCTCTTCCTCTGTGTAATACTCATTTTCGTATGTTACAATGACGGCGCTGGTAATCGCTCCTTCCCTCGTCACATAGAGAGCATCTTCCGCCGGCGCGAAGGAAGCAGTCTCCCGGGAACGGGAGCAGGCAGTTACCATAAGAAGCCCCATGGTCAAAAGCATCATACGCGATCGCATCATTATCCTCATATCAGGAAATACCTTTCTGTTTCGTAGCTGTTCAAAAATACGCCAATACGCGGCGCATACTTAAGATACATTATCCACAAGAACCTTCAAAATGTCAAGAGCATGAAAAGATTTATCAACAAATCTCCTGCGGTTTTCCTCCACGCACCTGGAAAATTCCCGCAGTGCATCCTCCTTCAGCACAAAAGTATAAAGCTTCTCTGCCGGTGTACTCAGTACATATTCCCACGCATATATGGCAGAGTCCCCCGGATTCCCTCCGGGGCGCTCTGTATACTCACCGTTTAATTCCATGAGTTTCAGCTCAAAAACCGCCTTTACCAGGCAATTGGGAATAGCCGGTTTTAAAAGGGCCCGTAAAGACTGATAGAGAAGCTTTAAGGTTTCCAGCGCCTCCATGTTTTCTCTTCCATAATAATCGGCAAATTCAAGAAAATAGGATCCGTAGCAGGCTGATTCCATATCCTCTGCGATTTCCCGGAAATAGTTCTCCACCTCTGACTGAACAAGAGTGTAAGCGTCCCGGCCTTCATATAAGGCGAATTTCCCGAAAACAAAGGGACCGGAGCAGGCCATAAACGTGCTTCCCGGCCGTCTGGCGCCTCTGGCGAAAGCAGTAATTTTCCCCCGCTCACAGGTTAAAATCACCAGCCGTTTATCGTATTCTCCCACCGGCGACGTCTTAAGCACCATGCCGGTCACACTGATCTGTTCCCTCATGCTCCCCTAAATGTCCTTTGCGTTGTATCCGTAATTTTTCATATAAAGCTCACTGTCACGCCAGTCTTTCCGGACCTTGACCCAGAGCTTTAAATTCACCTTCGCATCCATGAGATTTTCAATCTCTATCCTGGCGGCCGTACCGATTTTTTTAAGCATGGCCCCGCCTTTTCCAATAACAATTCCCTTGTGGGACTCCCTCTCACAGACAATGGTAGCGTCAATATCAAAAATTCCATTGTCC
This sequence comes from uncultured Clostridium sp., assembly GCA_947643685.1. Classification (GTDB taxonomy): domain Bacteria; phylum Bacillota; class Clostridia; order Lachnospirales; family Lachnospiraceae; genus CANRXD01. The sequence continues at coordinate 1,785 of CANRXD010000044.1, forward strand.
CGCTCCGTCATCTTCTCGATCACCACAGCAATTCCATGGGGAATTTCATCGGACATCATCCTCAGCGCCTTTTCCCTGATGAGCTCAGCTGCGATCTGGCGCATGGGCTGGTCCGTGACGGTATCTTCCTCGTAATACTGCGGCCCCTCCGGCAGATACTGAAATAAGGTATGGACCAGGGTATCGGTATTTGTTTTTTTTATGGCCGAAACCGGAATAATTTCCTTAAAGTGGTATATATCCTTATAGGCGGTGATGGTCTTTAAGATTTCTTCCTTTTTCACCGTGTCGATCTTATTGATTACAAGAATCACCGGAGTTTTCACCCGAGAAAGTGTCTTTAAAATATGCTGCTCCCCGGCTCCGATATAGGTTCCCGGCTCCACAAGCCAGAGAATCACATCCACCTCTTTCAAAGTGTGCTCAGCGACGCTTACCATGTATTCCCCCAGCTTGTTTTTTGCCTTATGGATTCCCGGCGTATCTAAGAAAATAATCTGCCCCCGGTCATCGGTATAAACCGTCTGAATCCTGTTTCTTGTAGTCTGTGGCTTTTCTGATGTGATGGCAATTTTCTGACCGATCAGATGATTCATCAGCGTGGATTTTCCCACATTGGGCCGTCCAATCAGGGTCACAAAACCTGACCTGTATTTTTTACTCATTCTCTCCTCCAAAACAAAAACTGAGTACTCAGACTACACCCCGTTGTATAAGGGCTTTATTTCCCCGAACATGGCGCCATCGGCCCTGATTTTTTCTTCATTTCCAACAACGCAGACTGCGCCTGTATTTAAAATCTCCCGCACGATGCCGGAAAGTCCCCGGATATCCTCCACGGTCACAGAAAGAATCTGCTCCCGCTCCATCTTAAGCATTTCGTCAGTTACTCCGGAATACCAGGCGGAAAGGCCCCTTGCACCCTTTAAAGACGGAGTCAGGGGAGTATCCAGATCACTGATGGTTCCGATCACGTATTTTGTCATATCTCTCTCATCCGCGTCAAAAGCTTCCAGATATTCCGGTATTCCCATATAAATCTCATTGCTCTCCTTCACATTGGGGTCCCGGTAGGACACAAAATATCCCTCGCCGGACCGTCCGATGCCGCTCATGCAGCCATAGGCTCCTCCCTTTACACGAATATTGATCCAGAGATAATCATAACTTAGCATCACCTTTAAAATCCGAAGGGTTCCTGTATAGGAATACCGGCTTCCCGCAAAAGTACCACACCGCGCCACATAATTAACTTTAGAAGAAGAGGTAAAGCCCTCATTCCGGTTCCCCGAAGGAGCAGAAAATGCAAATGTCCTTCCATCTCCCCCCGGGAGCTTCTCTGTCAGTTTTTTCATGGCCGCCGGAAGGAAAGAAAAGCCCTCTGCATTGGCAGTATAGCTGACAGTCATATTTTCCTTTGTGAGAAGAAGCTTTACCACACGCTTTAATCCGTCAATGATCTCCTGCTTCCTTCCATCAAAATCCTTCACCCAGCTTTCCAGACACTGATAAAAACCAATTCCTCCTGTCAGATCATTAAAATAAGAGGTACCGGAGAAATAAGATGTGGCCCTGGCCACTGCTGCCGTATGTCCGGATCCCATAAGCTTCATCTGGCCTTTGGATTTCGCCTCATTTAAAATTTCCTTCAAACGCTTTTCATCTTCCAGGATGGATTCTGAAAAAATCTCCCCCAGGATTTCAAAGCCGAAAGAAAGCTTCTCGTAAAGCACCCGGGCACTGGCCGCAAAAACACCTGTAAAACCGCCATTCTTCAGGTCCGGATACGAGGTCACGGAAAAAGTTACACCGCCGCTGTTTAAGAAAATTTCACTGCTCAGATCCCCATAGGAATGACGGGACGTATTCACATAGCCCAGAACAGACTTTAAAAGTCCCACATAGGGAAGATCTTCCATGGGCACCCGGTTGGTGTTAAATAACACTTTTAAATACCCGATTCCCGATGTGAACATCTCATGTCGGATCACCGGAATACCGTCCACCCTTGTTTCCTCAAAAATCAGCTTCGCCGGCTCCCTTCCGATATCCTCCCGGGAAATCATGGGGATCTTTTCTAAGTCTTCCTTCGGGGACGGAGTATCCTGATACTCCTTAAGCTCTCTTGTCTGCCGCACAAGCTCCCCGACTTCTTCATCGGAAAGGCTTTCTTTTAATTTTCTTAACCGCTCTGCCGTCTCGTTCTCCAGCTTCGCTGTCAGATTTTTATAAGGGCTTGCGATTACCACGGCCTCATGGGGATTATCCAGAAGGTATCTGGAAATCAGCTTTTCAAAATATCCTTCCCCGGCTCCCTTTTTTAAGGCGGCAAAGGTTTCCTCATATTCCAGATGCATCATGGGATCGCCGCCGTAAAGCCAGCTGTCCAGACACTGAAGCCCATACATAAGTCCCTTTGGCGCGGCGCCGAAATCTGCCTCCCGGTACTGGAATTCATAATAATTAATTCCTGCCAGAACGCTTCTCTTATCAAGACCCTCCTGTGAAAGTTTTTCCAGGGTCTTCTTTACCACAGCCAGAAATTCCTCCTTCTGGTCCTTTCTGGCATTCTTCGCAATGACAGAAAAATAGGGCTGTAAAATTCCATTTTCGTATCCGCCCATGATATCATCACCGATTCCCGCATCCAGAAGTTCCTTCTTTAAAGGCGCTCCCGGCGCATCCAAAAGCACATATTCCAGCACCTGAAAGGCAATATACTCTTTGGGCGAAAGCTCATTTCCGGCCATTGTGTTGACGGAGAGGTACGCGGCGTTCTCTGTGTCCTCCGTCTCCGACACGGAATAAAAAATCTCCTTCTCCACAGGCTCCTTAAAGGCCTTCTGAAGCAAAATTTCAGAGTCCACCTCAGAATACTCATAGTTTCCAAGATACTCTTCATCCAGCCAGGAGAGCTTCTCTTCCATGTCCATATCACCATACAGATAAATGTAGCTGTTGGATGGGTGATAATAGGTCCGATGAAAGTCCGATTTCATCCGGATCACCGCCGGATTCGAAGCCATAGCAGGTATCCGGAAACATACATGCTCTGGTATACTGATCCAGAACGCTTTCCGGCGAGGAAAAGACACCCTTCATCTCATTATACACTACCCCGTTATAGGTAAGCTCTCCGTTGGGCTCCTCCAGCTCATAATGCCAGCCTTCCTGCATGAAAATCTTTTTCTCTTTTCCGATATTGGGATTTAAAACCGCATCCATGTATACGTCCATCAGATTCTGAAAATCCTTGTCATTGCAGCTTGCAACCGGGTATACGGTTTTGTCCGGATAGGTCATGGCATTTAAAAACGTATTGAGGGAGCCCTTCACCAGCTCCACGAAGGGGTCCTTCACCGGGAATTTTTCTGAGCCGCAGAGCACACTGTGCTCTAAAATATGCGGAACTCCCGTACTGTCTGCGGGAGGAGTCCGGAAACCGATAAAAAATACTTTATTTTCGTCCTCATTACTCATAAGAAAAATTCTGGCTTTCGTCTTTTTGTGCTCCAGAATGAATCCCTCAGAATTAAGTTCCTTTATTTCCCGGTCCTCTAAAACACGATAAGCTGAAAGATTCTTTATTTTTTCACTTTGGCTCTGCATACTTTTCAATTCCTTTCCATCCGAATTTTAGTTACAGTTCACGGGGCGGGGAAATCGGACGAAAATAGACGTCAAGCTTGCTTGTAAAGCAATTTTCGTCCGGTTTTCCACATCGGGCGGACGCCCGATGCTTCTTGTCCGTCTTAAGACGGACAAGAAGATGCCCCCGTGAACAGTAACGAATTTTACAGGTTCTGCCTCACAGCGCTCCCTTATCTTACATATTTCCCACAAATTTATCTTTTAAAATAGCAAAGCATTCCCTGACGCAGAAATGCAGAAACAGAACCGGATCCGATCTGGACGCAATACCGCTTATGTTGGAGATGCCGATCTTTTTCGCAATTCCCTTTGCCCTGAGCACATGGAAATTGCTTGTGACAATTCCCACCCGGATTGTCACTTCCTCATCGGGCGGCACCAGATATCCGGCATCAGCCATAACCTTTCGTATCATGGCCCTCCTTCCTCTTTCCCTTTCATCAATGAGCATCTTGCTGAACACCAGATTCTCATATGTACTGTGGGAATTTTCCTCCAGAATCATCTGGTAATCCGGCACTCCATGGTTCAGCAGGTATTCATACATGGCCCTGGCCTCAGACACATCCTCCCCCGGGCCTTTTCCCCCGGAAAGGACAAAGACTGTGTTGGAATGAACCCGGGCATACTCCAGGGCTTTTTCCAGACGATATTCCAGAGACCTGCTCAGGGCCCTCCCTTTCACCTGAGCGCCCAGTACAATCACGTAATCGGCACTCTGCTTTTTCAAAGAAAAGAAATTAAGGCCCATGGCCGTTTCCACAATCACAAATACCGCAAACAACGCGGCCACGATCGTCACCACTGTCACTTCCAGACGGATGGGTACCCTTTCCCTGAACCTGTCGTAAAAGTGGAGTAATGCAGAACCGAGAGCCAGAAAAAAAGATAAAATCAGCCAGATTACAGAAAAAGATGTCTCCACGCCGGCATAAGCCACAATCACTCCATAATAAACCAGACAAAAAACACTGAAAACTCCAAATAAAAATGCCATGGCTCCATCTCCTTTCCTGCGTCTGACTCAGGCGCTTCCTTTCCCGCTTCACCGCTGTTCCCTGCCTTTACGGTAAACAGGGTTCCTCTTCTTTCTTCCGGAGAATGTCATACTGCTCTGCCTCTCCTCCCAAATCCAGATAAAGTATCTGCCTGGGATGGGGGGCACTGTTCACAGGTTCTCCCTCTTCTGTATACATTGCCCTCACAGGGGTGAAAATATTCCGCCCGTCCGGCTTCATAATCTCAATGACTTCGCCCACGGAGAACTTATTTTTCTGTTCAATTCTCGCAAAACCTCTGGCATCCTTTGCCCCGACCGTCCCCAGATACACATAATTCTTCACATAAGTACTGTTATCATAAATCTGGGTGTCGCTGTCCGGCTTTCCGAAATAAAATCCTGTGGTAAACTCACGGTAGGTGCACTTTCCAATCTCTTCTTTATACCATGCCATATTGGCGCGGTACTTTTCCGGACTTTCCAGGTAATCGTTTATAGCCTTCCGGTAAGTTCTGGCCACCGTCGCCACATAAAGAGCCGTCTTCATACGCCCTTCAATTTTAAAGCTGTCAATCCCCGCCTCAATCATTTCAGGCACATGCTCAATCATGCAAAGATCTTTGGAATTAAAAAGAAAGGTTCCCCTCTCATTTTCATACACCGGCATGTACTCGCCGGGCCTGGTCTCCTCCACCACCGAATATTTCCAGCGGCAGGGATGGGTGCAGGCCCCCTGGTTGGCATCCCGTCCGGTGAAATAATTGCTTAACAGGCACCGGCCCGAGTAGGAAATGCACATGGCCCCATGGATAAAACTCTCGATTTCCATATCCTCCGGAATATGAGCCCGGATCTCGCGGATTTCTTTTAAAGACAGCTCCCTCGCGGACACCACGCGCCTTGCCCCCAGTTCATACCAGAACAGATAGGTCCCGTAATTGGTGTTATTGGCCTGGGTGCTGATGTGAATTTCCATGTCCGGAACCACCCTCTTCGCGATGGCAAAAACACCCGGATCCGAAATAATCAGGGCATCCGGACGGATCTCCTTAAGCTCATTAAAGTATGCCTCCACACCGGGAAGATCCTCATTGTGGGCCAGAATATTGGCTGTAATGTAAACCTTTACGCCGCGGGCATGGGCAAAGGCAATCCCCTCTTTGATTTCTTCATTGGTAAAATTTTTAGCCTTGGCCCTGAGCCCAAAGGCCTCGCCTCCCAGATATACGGCATCCGCGCCGTATATCACCGCAGTCTTCAGCACATCCAGACTGCCGGCCGGAATCAAAAGCTCCGTTTTTCTCATCATAGGTTCCTCTCTCTCAAAACACTTAAGGCCACTCCGTCCCCGATGGGGAGAATGGAGGTCTCCAGCTTTTCCATGTGGGTCAGAAGATACAGGTATTCCCGCATCCGCACATGGATGGTCCGGTCCCGCCGCTCCACTGCATACCGGGACTCCACAATCGTGCCGTCCTGAAGCACATTATCCGACATAAGAAGTCCGCCGGGAGCCAGAAGCCGTATGACATCCGGCAGCCAGTGGAGATACTGGCCCTTGGCAGCATCCATAAAAATAAAATCAAATGTGCCGGAAAGGCCCGCAAGGATTTCCCCGGCGTCTCCCTCCAGCAGCGTAATGGTTTCTTCCAGCCCCGCACGCTTAAAATTCCTTCTGGCGGCGGAGATTCTCTTCTCAAATTTTTCTATGGTGGTAATATGGGCGTTTCCGGGCATGACCCGGGCCATTAAAAGGGCAGAGTAGCCCACGGCTGTCCCCACCTCCAGAATCCGCTCCGGTTTCTTTAAAGCCACCATGGTCTTTAAAAGGGCAGCCGTCTCCCTGCGGATCACAGGCACATGGGATTTTACTGCCTCCCCGGCAATTTCATCGCAGAGTGCGCCGTCCCCGGAGTCCAGTGAGTTGATATAAGCGGTAATTCTCTCATCTGTAATCATGGCCCTTATTCCCCGTCTGCCTTTTCTCCCAGGCGGCCAATGATCTCCTTGGAACTTAAAGAAGTATTGAGAGTGAAGGTTCCTTCCTGCACCTCATATCCATAACACCGGGCCTGAATGGAAAACGCCAGGTCATCGCGGATCAGCCCCGCGTTTTCCAGAAGCTTTCCCACATCGGAAATGGATTCATTTCCCAAAAGCGTCACTGTTTTATCGGTCCCCGGCTCTGCCTCCATGCCGGGGGAATAAAAAATACCATGGCCGAACTCATATCCTCTTCTGGCTCCGGTGTACAAAAGCATCACTACCAGAGTATAGAACACCA
>CANRXD010000045.1 GCA_947643685.1 uncultured Clostridium sp.
CAGGCTATTCCGGTGCAGATGGATGGCCGGGATATGATCGGCCAGGCCCAGACAGGAACAGGGAAGACCGCGGCATTTGCAATTCCCCTGCTTCAGAAAATGGATTCAGGAAGTAAAAAGACCCAGGCCATCATCCTCTGCCCTACAAGAGAGCTGGCCATTCAGGTGGCAGAAGAAATCCGCCGTCTGGCTAAATTTACATCGGGAATCAAGGTGCTTCCCGTGTATGGAGGCCAGGAGATTGTAAAACAGATTCGTTCCTTAAAGGGCGGAGTCCAGATCATTGTAGGCACCCCGGGACGCGTCATGGATCATATGAGACGAAAAACTATCCGTACAGACGATATCCACACGGTGGTTCTCGATGAGGCGGATGAAATGCTCAATATGGGCTTCCTTGAGGACATGGAAACCATTTTAAGCCAGATGCCAGAGGAACGTCAGACTGTGATGTTTTCTGCTACCATGCCCCAGGCCATCGCAGACATTGCGAAGCGGTTCCAGAAAGATCCGGTGATGGTAAAGGTGGTAAAAAAGGAGCTGACCGTACCAAAGGTAACACAGTATTATTACGAAGTAAAGCCCAGGAACAAGGTAGAGGTCATGTGCCGTCTTCTGGATTTGTATTCCCCCAAGCTTTCCGTGGTGTTCTGCAACACAAAAAAGCAGGTGGATGAACTGGTACAGGCCCTTCAGGGCCGCGGATACTTTGCAGAAGGTCTCCACGGCGATTTGAAACAGGAGCAGAGAGACCGTGTCATGGACAGCTTCCGCAACGGTGCCACAGAGATTCTTGTGGCCACAGACGTGGCGGCCAGAGGAATTGACGTGGACGATGTGGAGGCGGTGTTCAACTATGACATTCCCCAGGATGATGAATATTATGTCCACAGAATCGGCCGTACAGGCCGTGCCGGCCGGGAAGGACGGGCCTTCAGCCTGGCAGTGGGAAACGAGGTTTATAAACTGCGGGATATCCAGAGGTTCTGTAAGACAAAGATCGTTCCCCAGCCCATTCCGTCTTTAAACGACGTGACGGCAATCAAGGCGGAAAAAATTCTGGACGAAGTTCAGGAGGTACTTGCGGAAGGTGGGCTGGAGCGGATGGCGGATATCATTGAGAAACGCCTGCTGGCGGAGGAGTATACTTCCATGGAGCTGGCCGCGGCTTTTCTGAAAATGGCCATGGGAGATGATTATGAGGATATTGCCGAAGATGCGAGGCCTCTCAGAGACCTGGATAATCTGGGGCGCCGTCTGGAGGGGCAGGACAGGAGAGGACGCGGCCAGAGACGGCATGGACGCTATGATGAGCTGGAAGAGTATGAGGACAGAAGAAGCGCAAAGAATGCCATGACCAGGCTGTTTATCAACCTGGGAAAGAACCAGAATGTGCGGCCGGGAGATATCCTGGGCGCCATTGCCGGGGAATCCGGCATGCCGGGCCGCCTGGTGGGAAGCATTGACATGTATGATAAATATACCTTTGTGGAGGTGCCAAGAAGTCAGGCGGATGTGGTCATGGAGGCCATGAACCGCGTAAAGATAAAAGGAAAAAACGTACATGTGGAGAAAGCCAATAAAAGATAGGATATAATAAGAGTCTGAGGGGAACCTGCAGCAAACATTGCAGATTCCCCCGTAACTCCCCTTTTCGTCATAATTTCAGTAATCCATCAGATATTTTTAATAGAAACTGCTATTTATTCTTTTTAACCTGCGGATTATCCTCAACTGTGATAATCCCTTTCTTCCAAAGAATACGTGAACTGATGATTCCGATTGGAAGTGAACCTATGATAAGGAATCCGATTGCTCCGAATAAAGAGCCGCCGCTTGTGATACGCACAAATAAGGAAAGCGCAGAGATAATAATAATAACCGGAAGCACACCCTTTACGCCGCCTTTCACAACCTTGTCTCCTGCGCTCGTGCTGGAGAAAAGACCTAGTGTCATACAGCCGAACAGAGCCGGAATGATATAGTTAGAAGCTGTCTTTACCTGCGGTATCTCGAAAAAGAATCCGATTCTTGTACTTAAAAGCGCTGCAAGTGCCAGAATAATCACGGTCATAATGGAGGAAACAGCAATTGCTACCGCTGCTACCGCATCGCCTTCCGGTGTATTCTGGTCTGCATCGGCCAGCTTAATTGCATTGACCGCACATGGAAGTTTTAAATTCATGATATTCCCGGTAATAAATCCAAGATATGCAGAGCTTCCCATAATAGGTGTGTAGCTGATGGCCTCTGAAATTCCTACGGGAATATAAATCATCAGCATACTGAAAGTTGCGATATTGAAAACTTCCCCCAAAGACGGCATTGCGTCATAGACAGTCAGTACAATAAAGGGAATGGCAACCATATATATCAAAGCAATAACGGTTCCGATACGGCCCCAGCAGTGAGACCATTTCTGGAAAGAATCCGTCGTTTCATTATTATTTTTACCCATGATAAACCCCCTTATGAAAAAAGTTTAACCCAGAGAAGGGATGATACCATACCACCGATCATGGAGAATGCCATGATAAAGTCGTTCAGCCATTTTAACCCTGGTTTTGATGCCAATATGCCAAGAGCTACCGCGATGATAAGACCCGTAATCATTACAAGAGCCTGGATCGTGTCACCAATTAAAAGAACCGGTACGTATACGGAAAACAGACACAGCATAAATACACCGCTTAATACATATTTCCATGTGCTGGCACTTGCTGTCTTCTGGACACTCATGCAGAGCTTTTTGCCCAGAGGAATCAAAACAAAGAATCCGCTTAACATACCCACGGATGCAACGCTGCCGGAAATCATGGTCTCGTAAGAAAGAGAACCAATTACGGAAAGTCTCCACCAGGACCATACAGTTCCGAGAGCCGGAATCAGGACAAATAAACCGACGACGATAGAAAGACTCGGCACAATGGAAAAAAACAGGCTGGACTTGATAACCGCTTTAAGTTTTTCCTTGCTGATCCCAAGTTCAAGGCAGTGCGTATATGCTTTTTTAAAATAAGTGAGCGAAAAAGCGGTAATATATAAAATACCGACAATAATTAAGCCAAGCAGCAACGGGCTGTTAACAATTTCTTTCATAAGTTTATCATTCCCTTCGATAATTAAGAGTATAGTTACTGGTGTTCTTCCAGCCATCTCATGGCTGTGTATACATATACGGCGCTTCCCTGTGCCAGCACTTCTTCATCGAATTTTACCTTCGGATGGTGCTGCGGGAAGCAATAGCCTTTATCCGGATGCCCGGCGGCCAGCGCCAGCATAATAGATGGAACTTCCTGGCTTACATATGCAAAATCTTCGGAACCTGATACTTTCGGCGACTTGCGGTCTGACCTGGCTGTAAGCTGTCCCTGTGTAAATGCTCTCTGCGGCCCTAACAATTCCTGAAGATAGCGCACCGTACATGCAGACAGATCTGCATCATTATCAAGTACAGGGCAGCCCTTTCCGTGGATAACCTGTGCATCTGCGCGGAATGCGGTTCCAATGCTTTTTACAATTTCTTCCATCCTTGTCTTGACAAGAGTTCTTACATCTTCGTCAAATGTACGGATTGTTCCGCTCATCTCCACGGTATCCGGAATTACATTCGCTGCAAGTCCCGCATGAATGGTTCCAATTGTCAGGACTGCTTCATCCGACAATGCCAACTCCCTTGCATGGATTTCCTGAAGCGCGGTAATGATCTGTGCGGCAACCGTAATCGGATCGACTCCGGCATTGGGCATAGAGCCGTGACAGCCCTTTCCCTGAACCTTAATTTTAAAGTAATCGGCAGCCGGTGCGCTTACTCCGCCATCACAGACCACTACGGTTCCGGCAGGAAGAGGAAGGCCGGCTGCGACATGGATCATGAGGGCGGCGTCAACGTCAGGATTTTTCAGGATGCCGGCGTCTATCATATCCTTCGCACCTTCAAATATTTCCTCCGCAGGCTGAAACATCAGCTTGACGGTTCCGTTGATTTCATCTTCATGAGCCTTTAACAGTCTGGCGGCACCAAGCATCATAGCCGCATGCATATCATGACCGCAGGCATGCATTTTTCCATTGTCAGCCGCAAACGCCACATCTGCTTCTTCTTTGATCGGAAGGGCATCCATGTCACCGCGGATCAAAAAAACTTTTCCGGGCTTCTTACCTCCCACTGTTACAGTAAGCCCTGCCTTTCCACATTCCTGCGGTTCATAGCCCATCGCAGTCAGCTCTGCTTTCACATACTTCAGTGTTTCGGACAAATCAAATCCTGTTTCCGGATGGGAATGAAGATAACGACGATCCTTAATTAAGTTTTCTTCATATTTGCCGGCTTCAGCCAGTAAGTGCCCGCTTGTCATAGATTTTCCTCCTTTTATTTTTAATTATAGAATATTTTAAGAATAGTTCTTTTAATAATTATACTTTGATTTTACAAATTAAGCAAGTTTATTTGAATTATGCCTAAATATTTGGCTAAAATGTATAACTTTTTTTGCAAAACTATAATTATTTCGCATTTTGGGAAGAAAATTGTTGATTTTTGGAAGAGTATGAGTAATAATAAATTATCGAAAGAGTAGTTGGAGGCGCATTATGGTATACCGGATTCTCGTTATTACATCAGAATATCTTACACAATATATGGATGATATGTTAAAAGAATATTCACGGGATATCACCTGCCGGATTGTAGAGTACAGACATTTTTCTGAGATCTGCACTTTGTACCGTGCACATGAACAGTGGGCGGACGGCGTACTGACGACAGGCATTGCGGTAGAAGCTGTATTAAGGAGAGAGATAAAAGGCGCACTAAAACCTATATTGTCTCTCAATACGGATAACGAAACATTTTACAAAATTCCACTTTCACTTCTGATTGAAAATAGAGAGCTTGATCCGGACCGGATTATCTTTGACGTATTCCTGTGCACTTCTCCTAACGCTTCTGTTATGGAGCTTATAGAGAATAACAGCGTCAACGATATGGTCCCGGATTTTCACAAATGGGTTGATTCTGCCCCGTTGGAAGAATTATACCACATTGAAGACAGGTGTATCAGACGGATACAGGAACTCTGGGAGGACAATAAAATTGACATCGTAATCTGCCGGTACAGCAGCATTGTCGAACGGCTTAAGGAGCTGGAGATTCCCTGTATATTTGCGGCGGCGACCGATGAATATACCCGCCAGATTGTGGATCATCTTATTGAGAAGGTAAAGCTTGAGAAAATAACAGCTCACCTGCCGGCGGTGATCTTCACTGCACCCGCTGCCGGAGATGAAAATATCTGGAACGAATACCAGAAACTTAATGTTCAAAAAGCGCTTATGGATTTTGCGAGAGAGTATGATTTGAAGTTTATGGTACAAGATAAACAGAACGGACTTTTGGTGATTACAGAAAAGGCAGTCGTATCTTATGTTACAGAAGCCTTTCAGAACAGTGTACTTTCTGAATATTTAAAAAAAACAGTGGGTTCTGACGTGACCGTTTTTTACGCCATAGGTCATACAATCGAGGAGGCGCTGGAAAATGCAGAACATGCCCGGAAAGCATCCAGGGATTCTGGGAATTCCTTTCTGGTAGATGAAGAAAAACGTTTAAAAGGGCCTCTGGATAAGGGAAAAACAGCTCTTACAACCGATATGGTCGATCCTAAACTGCTGGCGGTTGCAAAACAGGCGTCACTTTCTACTACGGTGATTCACAGGCTGAACCGGTTATTATGTTTTCTTGACAAGAGAGAAATTACAAGCCGCGAATTGGCTGATCATTTCTGCATTACAGTACGGGAGGCAAACCGCATCCTAAAGCATCTGGAGACAGCAGGTTTTGCGTCGGTTGAGCTACATAAATCTGATCATTTGCGGGGACGGCCGGCGAAGGTCTATCATATCAAATGGGATGATCTTTCTGTCCCAAACAAAATCCTCAGATAGACAGCGCCTGCACCAGTCCTCTGGAGGATGTTTTTCAGCTTTTCAAAGCTCTGCACATCCTGCAGGAGACTGGTCGCATATTTTATATCGCCGCAGGCACCAAAAATGGATGTCTCTATGACAATCCATATATGTTTGCCTCTGCCGACGGACGGAACCATTTTTAGTGTGACTTGATTTCCTTCCACAGGGCGCTGTAAAGGTCGTCCGCCTCGGTTCCCAGATACTGATATACTTCGGAATTGGTGAGGGTGGAGGTGTCGGGGAACACAGAGGCATTTTCCTGATATTCTTTATCCAGAAGCTCAAAGGCCCCCTGGTTTGGCGTTGCATAGGTGATATATTCAAAGTTTTTCTTTGCAATATCCGGACGGCAGAGGAAGTTAATCCATTTTTCCGCATTCTCTTTGTTTCTGGCGTTATATGGGATTACCCAGGAGTCAATCCATATATTGGTGCCTTCCTCTGGGATCACATACTCCAGGTCATAGTCCAGATTCAGACTTTCGGCTTCCTCCTGAAGATATAACAGCTCACCGGAATAGATGACGCCCACGGCGGCTTCGCCGCTTAACATTTTGTCACGGACCTGATCCACTACATAGGCCTGCACCAGGGGTTTCTGCGCCAGCAGAAGATCCCTGGCTTCCGAAAGTTCCGCCGGATCAACGGAGTTCATGGAGTAACCCAAAACCTTTAATGCTACCATGAAAGCGTCGCGGACGCTGTCCTGCATGAGAATTTCGCCGCGGTATCTTTCATCCCACAGGTCTTCCCATTTGGTGGGAGCGAGAACGCCCAGCTCCTCAATTCGTTTTGTGTTGTAGATAATCCCCACGGTGCCCCAGGTATAGGGAACAGAATATTTATTCTGAGGGTCAAAGCTCTTTGACTGCTCCATATATTCCGGATCTATGTATTTGAGGTTGGGAATATTATCAAAATTGATTTCCGCCAGCAGAAGATTTTCTGCCATTTTCTGAATCATATAATCGGACGGGCAGATCACATCATACTGGACAGCTCCGGCCTCAATGACCGGGTACATTTCTTCGTTGGTTTCAAAGAGGTCATAGGTTACATGAATCCCTGTTTCCTCTGTAAATTGCTCAATGACACTTTCATCAATATATTCTCCCCAGTTGTACACGTAAAGCTCATCCGAGTGAGAGGAGGCTACATGGCGCCAGGAGGTATAACAGACAGCCGCAATGATGAAAAAGGAAGCGGCAGTCAGAAGGATTTTCTGCCAGATGCCGGAATTTTTACTGCCGGCAGACGCCGCCTGTATATCTTTGGAGGGCGATGCTTTTGCTCCCGTCTTGTCCGGAGAAAAATTGGTAATCAGAAGGAGCAGAAGAACCGTGACAAAAATTACAGTGGAAAGGGCGTACATGGATGGCTTGATGCCACGGCGCACCTCGCTGTAAATCAGGGTGGATAAAGTATTAATGCCTGCGCCTCTGGTGAAATGTGTGATAATGAAATCATCCAGAGACATGGTGAAGGCCATGAGAAAGCCAGATAATACACCGGGAAGGATATCTGGAAATACCACCTTAAAAAAGGCCTCCACCGGTCCGGCCCCCAGATCCATCGCCGCTTCATAGGTATATTTACTGGTCTGCTTTAACTTTGGAAGAACGCTTAACATCACATAGGGCACATTAAATGTAATATGAGCCAGCAAAATGGTCTTAAAGCCCAGGGAAATCCCGAAAGCGATAAACATGAGCATCAGAGAAATTCCTGTTACAATATCCGAATTCAGCATTGGAATATTGTTAAGCCCCATGAAAATGGTCTTCGGCAGCTTTTTCATGCTGTTGATGCCGATGGCGGCCGCAGTTCCCAGAATGGTCGCAATGAGGGCTGACAAAAAGGCAATGAGCAGCGTGTTGTAAAGGGCGTCCATGATGGCGCTGCTCTCAAACATCTGACTGTACCACTGGAACGTAAAACCGCCCCATTGAGAACGGGATTTGGAGCTGTTGAAAGATAATACCATCATGACCACAATGGGCGCGTATAAAAAGATCAGCACCAGAATCAGATAAAAATTTTCAAAGAACTGCCTGAAGCGTGAATGAGCTGTTTTCATCAGAATGCTGTCCCCTCCCCGTTTTTATCATATTTGGCGATCATGGTCATGCTGATTAAAATGAAGACCATAAGAACCATGGAAAGACCGGCGCCCAGATTCCAGTTGCTCCCTTTGGTAAACTCCTGTTCGATGACATTTCCGATCAGGAGAATCTTGCTGCCGCCCAGAAGGTTGGAAATAACGAAAGTGGTGAGGGCAGGCACAAATACCATGGTGATTCCGCTGATGATGCCGGGAACACTTAAGGGCAGAAGGATTTTCGTGAGAGTCTGGAAGGAACCGGCACCTAAATCTCTGGCGGCATTGATTACGTTGTCATCAATTTTTGCCAGTACATTGTAAATCGGCAGCACCATAAAGGGCAGGAAATTGTATACCATACCCAGAATAATGGCTCCCGGCGTGTTGATAATGTTGATGGACGGCAGATGGAGGGCCGAAAGCAGGGAATTTATCACTCCGTTTTTCTCCAGCAGGGTCTGCCAGGCCATGGTCCGCAGCAGGAAATTCATCCACATGGGCAGGATGAAAATAAAAACCACAAAGCTGCCGGTGCCAATGTTGCGTTTCCGCAAAATCAATGCCAGAGGATAAGCAATCAGGAGACAGACCAGGGTGCTGATTG
>CANRXD010000046.1 GCA_947643685.1 uncultured Clostridium sp.
TATGATGCTTATGATTCTGGGATATTATTATGGAATCATCAACACCATCAAGGGCTTCTTGGATGCTTTAAGGGCCATGGATATGGCGGCCCTAAAAGATGGCTTTTTCCTTCTTGTCCCCTTTGGAATCGGCATTCTTCTGGGAATCGTTCTCATTGCAAAGCTGATTTCCTTTTTATTTGAACATTATGGTGTACAGACCTACTGCGCCATTTTAGGCCTGGTGACAGCCTCCCCATTTGCCATCTTCTACAACACAGGATTATTTTCTGAACTTTCCTCCCTCTCCGTCTGGGCAGTGCTTTTGGGCGTTCTGCTGTTAATCGCCGGAGCATTCATAACAAATTTTGTAGGAGAAAAATAGAATTTCCTGTTGTTCCTGCGGATACATCTGTGCTATTATAGAAAATATGTCAGCAGGCATTTACGTTTACTAATAAGAGGAGAAAAATCATGGGCGGTATCTTTGGCGTTGCATCAAAAACAAGCTGTACCCTGGATTTATTTTTTGGTACTGACTATCATTCCCATCTTGGGACGAGACGCGGCGGGATGGCCGTATATGGCCCCGACGGCTTCCAGCGTTCCATCCACAACATTGAAAATTCCCCCTTTCGTACCAAGTTTGACCATGACTTAGACGAACTGGAGGGAAACCTTGGAATCGGCTGCATATCTGATATGGATCCGCAGCCCCTGTTAATCCGCTCCCACCTGGGTACTTACGCAATCACAACCGTTGGAGTCATCAAAAACGAGGATGAACTCATCCGGGATGCCTATCAAAACGGTCATTTCCATTTCATGAGCATGAGCGGCGGAAAAATCAATTCCACAGAGCTGGTGGCTGCCCTCATTGATCAGAGAGACAGCCTGACGGAAGGGCTGCTCTATGCCCAGGAACGAATTCGGGGCTCCATGTCCATCTTACTTTTAACTCCAAAGGGAATCTATGCGTCCCGTGACCGGTACGGCCGTACTCCCATCACCATCGGTCAGAAAGAAGGCGCTTTCTGTGCGTCCTTTGAAAACTTCGCTTATCTGAATCTGGGCTATCACCACTATTCAGAACTGGGGCCCGGCGAAATTGATTTCATTACCCCGGAAGGCGTGGAATGTGTCAGCGCCGCCAGAAAAGAAATGAAAATCTGTTCTTTCCTCTGGACTTACTATGGCTATCCAACTGCCAGTTATGAGGGCGTCAACGTGGAGCAGATGCGTTACAACTGTGGAACGCTTCTGGCCAGACGGGACAAAGGCATCTCTGCTGACAGTGTGGCCGGCGTACCGGATTCCGGTATCGCCCATGCCGTGGGATATGCCAACGAATCCGGTATCCCGTTTTCACGTCCCTTTATCAAGTATACCCCAACCTGGCCCCGGTCTTTCATGCCAGCCAGCCAGAAGCAGAGAAACCTCATTGCAAAAATGAAGCTGATTCCTGTGGACACCTTAATCCGGGGCAAACGGCTGCTTCTCATTGACGATTCCATTGTCCGCGGAACCCAGCTTGGCGAAACCACAGAGTTTTTATATAAGAGCGGGGCCAAAGAGGTCCATGTAAGACCCGCCTGCCCTCCTCTGACTTTTGCCTGCCCTTACCTTAATTTTTCCCGCTCCACATCCGATTATGATCTGATCACCAGACGAATCATCCGGGAGCGTGAGGGAGACAAGGTATCCCGGGAGGTTCTGGACGACTACGCCAACTCGGACAGCCAGAATTACAGGGAGATGGTGGAGGAAATCAGGAAACGCCTGCATTTTACCACACTCCGCTTCCACCGTCTGGATGACCTGATGGAATCCATCGGTATCGAACCCTGCAGGCTCTGTACCCATTGCTGGAACGGAAAAGGTTAAAAAGAAGGATGTGCAAAGCATATCAGCTCTGTACATCCTTTTTTATATCTGTTTCAGGAACTTTTAAAACCTGTCAGCAAGGCATTGTTTCAAGAGATGTTCAGCATCCATTTTCAGGACGGCCTTTTTCATTCCGGCGATTCCCCATCGGCGGCCGGCGCTCCTTCTTCCATCGACACGTCTTTCGCTCCCGCCGTCTCAGCCAGAGCAGTCACTTCCTCCTTCGGTGCCTCCTCCTGCTTCTCTGTCGGAGCGCCACAATGACTGCAGAATTTTGCTTTTTTATCAATCTTTGCCCCGCACGCAGAACAAAACTTACTTCCGTCCAAATCTGCCAGCTGATGTTCCAATTCATCCCGCTTCTCCAGGCAGCCCCGGATAAACTCGAATTCAGCAGCGAACCGCTCCTCGTCCTGCTCCTTTGCATTTTCAAAGACCTTACGGCCGATTTCCGCACAGAATTTCTCGATCTTCTCATTCTCTGCCCCAATCCTGGCTTTTAACTGCATCGTATCGGTAATCTCTCTTGTTCTCTTTACCACCTGCTTTCCCGTGTCGGCCAGACTTTTCTTAACTTCATCCAATAATGTCATATTCTGACACCCCTTTCCTGTTGACTTCCTGCAGCATCTCAGATATTCTCCGAACCGCTGCGACTGTTTTCATTTTAGCCAACAGGAAAGAGAAAGTCAATGCTTTTACGGCTGTCCGTTCAGACCATAATTAATATCTCTCCAATAGGATTCCGACGGATCGTATCTGGTTGCCGTCCGGATAAACTCCGGAACCTCCCCGTACCGGAAAATATAGTTCCGAAAAGTTTCCTTCGCAGAAACTATGCCTGTGGTCTCATCCCGCAAAAGAATGCGGACGGAAAAGCTGTTGTCATAGGGCTGAAGGCCATTCATCTGCGCCATGTCAGAAATCACAACAGAATCCAGAATTTCCTGTATCTTTTCTATTGTCTCCTCTGAACCATCATTCTCAATCATAATGGTATATCTTCCGAGCTCCCTGTCATAGGTCTGTTCAAAGGCAGTTTCTCCGTCCCAGGCAGCATACTCCTCCAGCTCTTCATCATAACCCGCGTATATGGTAATGCTCTCCACGTCCTTTGCAGAAATCACTTCCGTCAGGCCGCTTCCGTTTTCCTTAAGAAGCGCAATGGTTTTTGTAAAGGAAGGATATACCGGAAAGAAATTTATCTGACTCATATCGTCCAGATAAAACTCCCCGTTATAATTGGGGTGACGGCTGGCTGTAATGGATTTAATATAGTCATATTCCGCCACCGTAAGGAACCTGAGCGAAGTAACAGGAGTCTCTTTAGAACGCTCTTCCAAAGTCAGAGCCGTAAGCTCTTCCTTATACGCAGAAAGAAGTTCCTGCATCGTTTCCTGATCTTTGGTTATTCCTTTTATTCTGCTGTCCCTTGCTTCGTAAATTCCTGCCAGATTATCCATGTTATAAGAAAGAACCGGGTACACCCCTTCTTTGTATTCCGGCGCTGTATATAGTTCCTCAAAGGTTTCCCGCATAGCTGTCACATTCACGTTGTACGTTCTGTATACTTTCTTCCCGTTTTTTAAGTGGTAACCCACCTCCAGGGAAGTCCAGTATCCGGGCTCTGTCTCTTTTGTACCGGTCCAGCGGTGTAAAATCTGGTTTTCTCTGCTGATCTGTGCATTTTCAATCCCGGCCGCAGCAAGGGCCTGAACCAGTCCATAGTCTGTTACCTCCATGTTGCCTGCGGTGTAATCGGCGCCGTCCATATAATTCCAGGAATAGTCTGTATCGCTCTTTCTGGGCAGACCATACCAGCTCCAGTCTTTGATTGAGAAAGCGTAAATCGAAGCAGACTGGAAATTCTCCTCTTTGGGAAGATACCGGTCATATCCGATCACATCATAACGGAAGAAACCAATCACCGCAAGAGAAAGGACCGCGCATATCCCCATTTGCACCGGATGGGCAAAGAGCTTTCTGAACTCAAAATTGTAAATGATCTCGATGATTCCATGGGACAATACCAGTCCCAGAAGGAAGCCAAAGGCTGCCCACGGAAGGGAGTAGTATACATTCCAGAACAGCAGGGCCGCAAAAATCGTGACAGGAACCACCAGAAGAATCTTGATTGGCGCCTTTGAATGCTGAAACGCCATGGCCTTACCGGCAGATTCCGACGGGCGAAGCTTATAAAGAATGAAAGCCACGGCAGTCATCAAAAAGGCTGCAATGAGAGATGCCGCCGCTTTCTCCGCCACAGCGCCATATTTTCCGATCCCCAGCCCGTATCCATCCGAGATCAGTGAACTGTAATAGGCAATGGGAGAGCCGTGGACCATCCAGCTTGCCAGGGGAACCTCTCTTGTATTAACTGTTGCAAAAAACAGATGCATGAGTCCGTCCACCAGCGAAAGGAAGGCCGGAACATAGGAAAATAATACAATACCTCCCAGAATGGAAATGAAAAAGTTTCCTGTAAGCACCACTGCAATGGTCATCAGGGCATAGATCAGCAAAAATCCCGCCATATGAACCAGCATGACCGTAAAGGCCGGGGCTGCCGTTACAGAAAGCTCCATGCAAATATCAGGTTTATCAGATAGGTGGATGCCACAATGATAAAGCCATCCAGGTATTTTACTGCAAAAATTATTTCCCGACGGACCGGAATGCTGTGGTAAAAGTCCATCTGTTTTCTGGAATGCAGGTACATGAAGCCCGTGAGAGCCAGGACAATGGCTGCAATTCCAATGGTTATGGCCACAAGCGGATTTTCAAAGCCCAGAATTTCCGGGACCAGATCCAGAAGATTGATTTCATACTGCATCTGAGCCGTAATTCCCTCTCCAAACAGGGTTCCTTCAGCAATCCACCGTTCCAGATCCTGATTTAAAGAACTGATCGCCATGGCTGCCGCCACCGGCATCCAGAAAAAGAACATAAGAAAGGAAAGGCTTATGGCCCATATCTTTCTTTTCAGATCCTCCTTTATCAGCCTAAAAAATAAGCTTTTTGATGTCATAGCCTGCCACCTCCGTTTCACTGATAAAGATTTCCTCTAAAGATAAGGGGATCATCTCAAAGAAAATCGGCTCATAGGAATGCATGTGAGCCTCGATTTCCTCCCGCTTTCCCCGCACGGTAATCGTAGAGAGACTTCCTCTGTGCTCCACCTTTAGTATAACCAGACCTTCCAGCTTCTCCGCCTCCACCCCTGGCCGAAACACACACTGGATTTTGTGAATATTTAGTTTCATGTCATCCAGGTCTTTGGAAAGAAGAATGCCGCCTTTGTGGAGGAGTCCCACGTGATCACAGATATCTTCCAGCTCCCTTAAATTGTGGGAAGCAATAATGGGAGTCAGATTCCGCTCTGCAATGTCATTGGCGAAAAGACTTTTCACTGCCTGGCGCATCACAGGATCCAGACCATCAAAGGTCTCATCACAGAAAATATAGTCTGTATTGGCACAAAGCCCAAGGATTACAGAAAGCTGTTTTTTCATTCCTTTGGAGAAAGTGGAAATCTTTCTCCGTTTGTCCAGGTTAAAGGATTCCAGAAGATGATGGAATCTTGGAACATCAAACCGGGGATAGATGGTCTTATAATAGTTCATCATTTCCACAGGTGTCCCGTTTCCAAAGAAATACTGGTCATCGGAAATATAGAAAAACCGGCTTTTCACCTTCATATTTTCGTATACGTTTTCGCCGTCAATCTGGATAGTGCCTTCATCGGGCTTCAGCACTCCGCTTGCCATACGCAAAAATGTGCTCTTTCCTGCTCCGTTGGTTCCGATCAGTCCGAATACACATCCGTCACGGATTTTCGCATCAATATGGTCCACTGCCATAATGTCATCAAATTTTTTTGTCAGATTTCTTGCCTCGATCAAGCTTCTTCACCTCCCATCCGCTTCGCTGCCCCGTACTGGATTTCCAGCATTTTTTTAATTTCCTCGTCAGAAATTCCAAGCCGGATGGCTTCATCAATTATTTCACTGACCTGTATCAGCAGCTCTTTCTTTTTGTTTTCTTTCATTACGCTGTTTTCTGCCACAAAGCTTCCCTTCCCTTTTACTGTGTAAATATATCCCCGTCTCTCCAATTCTGTATAAGCCCTCTGGATGGTATTGGGATTGATGGACAAATCCATAGCCAGACTTCGTACAGACGGCAGCGGCTCATTTTCCCCCAGGACCCCAAGGAGCATTAACTCCTCCATCTTTTCTATGACCTGCTCATAAATAGGGCGACGGTCTTTATAGTCCAAAATAATCATTGCCTGCCTCCTTTCCTCATATACTATGTGTATTAACATTCTTAATACACATAGTATAGAAAAAAGACCCCATACTGTCAAGGAACATACAGGGTCTTTTTTCTTACGATATTCTGACTATTTTCATTCCTGGATGATATGTACCTTTTCACCCAGCACTCTGGTGTTGTCCACCGGATTTCCCGTTATATTTAAACTTCTTAAGGAAACGGCCCCCGTTAAAGGCCTGATATCCGTCACATAATTTTCGCTGATGTCCAGGGTCTTTAAATTCCCCAGTCCGGCCGCAAACTCTGCCTGAGTCAGCTCATTGTCAGCAATGGATAAGCTTTCCAGATTGGGATAATTGGAAAGAAATGCCGTGTGTTCATCCAGAATCACATCATCCCAGTCCACATAAAGAATTCCGCCTCCGCCATCCACCTTCACATTTTTGTAAAGTTTTATCCCATCCATGCGAAGCTCCTTCAGCGATGGATTGCTCTGAAGCTTATCAAAATTAATCTCACATTCCATACCGTTTAAGATAAAGCTTTCCAGTGTACTGATATTGAACAGGGAAGAAATATCGTAGTAAGTGGATGCCCCTGTCAGATCCAGCCGCTTTAAAGCCGGCAGACCTGCAATGAACTCCAGATTATCAAGATTTCCCGAAAATGAGGAGCATTTAAGATCTGTAAGGCTGGTCAGTTTTTTAAATACACTCCCGTCATCTACGGCCACAGAGTTTAAGGAAAGCTTTTTTAACGAAGGCATGGATGCCAGGAAGGAAACACTGTCAAAGCCGGATATGGTAAGTTCTTCCATGCCCGTAAGGCCGGAAAGATCCGGCTGACTGCAGTTATAGGGGACTTCCAGCGTAAGCTTTGTAAGGTGTGAAAGTGCAGAAATTTCGCTGCAGTCCTTTAACTCACCACAGGAGTCAATGGTAAGGGATGTAAGTGTCTCCGACCGCTCAGAAAGGCCGGAAAGGTTAATCATTCCCCCGTCATAAATTCCAAGACTCTTTAATCCCGGCATATTGGAAAGAAAGGTAAGAGCCTTTAGATTCTCCGATTCTACGGATATCCCCTCCAGCCAGCTCATTACCGAAAGAACCGAAAAATCCTTCACCTCATCACAGTTTTCCAGAATCAGGTTTTTTAAGTTTTTCGCGGCTGCCAGTTCACTGATGTCCGTAAGGTGGTATCCATCCACAGTCAAAGTCTCCACTGACGGAAACAGTTCCAACCCGTCAAGACTTTCCATTCCGGCGGAAATTTCCAGTTCCTTAAGGCTTTCGCAGGAACCCAAAACCTCATAAAGGGACTGGGGGCTCTTCGCATAACAGGAAAGGCTCTCCAGCTTCAATCCCTCCAGGCTTCCGTCCGGCAGGTAATTCATCACTTCCAGCTTCTGAAGACCCGAAAAACGTTTCAGGACTTTAAAATCCATGTCTGCCCCGCTCCGGTCAAAATAGGCAGACTCCA
Source organism: uncultured Clostridium sp. (assembly GCA_947643685.1). Taxonomy (GTDB): domain Bacteria; phylum Bacillota; class Clostridia; order Lachnospirales; family Lachnospiraceae; genus CANRXD01. The sequence continues at coordinate 7,621 of CANRXD010000046.1, forward strand.
CTTCTGCTTCCGGATTTTCTGCCGGATTTTCCATGCTGTAATCCACACAGATATCGTTCCCGCCGTTGGCAAAGCGAACGCGAATCCATTGGATGGAAGCAAGCTCCGAATCAGAAATCTGATCTGCGGGTTTTCCAAATACCACCTCTGTCCCATCGGCTATAATTCCGGAAAACTCTGGTTCCTGTTTACCCGCAGCATTTTCCAAAGCTGTCTGTACACTTCCCGTCACAGAAGGAAGAGAGGGTGTTTTCTCCTCTGGTATGGTACGGCTGAGTACAGAAACAGTGACTCCACAGAGAAGGAAAACGAACATTGCTGCCGCGGCAGCTATGCTTTTCCCCCTGCTTCCTCCCTGCTCCGTTGTAAATGTAACAGGCTGCGTCATATGGTCCTGGTTCGATGCAGCCCTGTTAATTGTGGCGTCATCGCCCTCTCTTTCCAGCACATATTTGCTGTGACAGTATTCGCAGACCGCTATATTGGGATTGTTTTGATCAATTTTCATGGTGCCGTTGCACGCCGGGCAACGCAGTTCTGTAATTTTCATAGGCATTCTCCCTGTAACACCAATCGAGTTGGGGAAAGCTCTCTTTCCCCGCTCACAGCACCTGAGGCCCTGCTGCATCAGCAGCTATTTTCCTTCCGGCCCCGTGCGTACATAAGGAGCGGCCGGAAAACCGTGCCGCTCCCTTGTAAAAACATATAACGTACCGATTAGTTCTCGCTGTCGTCGTACAAAGTAACCAGCTTCTCTAGGTGAGCGTACTTGTCCTTTGCATTCTGTTCTGCCTGTGCGAACAGCGCCTTTGCTCTTTCCGGATTCTTCAGAGCCAGAGATGTGTAACGAACCTCTCCGCCGATGAAATCCTGATAGGAAACAGTTGCAGGCTTGCAGTCGAGAGTGAACTTCTTCTCAGCAGCCGGGTTGTAACGGAAGATGTTCCAGTAACCGGACTGTACTGCTAACTTCTCTTCTGTCTGAGCCTTCGCCATACCTTTCTTAATACCGTGGTTGATACACGGAGCATAAGCGATGATCAGGGACGGACCCG
>CANRXD010000047.1 GCA_947643685.1 uncultured Clostridium sp.
TCATTTGACTGAAAGTAAATGTGTCAGCACACTGGCTCTTTGATTTATACCACGGAGCCATCCTTTATTCTTCTTTTAAATCGCCTTCATTGATAGATCTGCCAAGATACAGCCGAAGCAATCCTAAAATATTCTAAATATCAGTTACCTCCATGTATGCGATGACATATTGGTGTAAAATTGGTGTAAAAAACATTACTTACCACATTATTGCCCCTTCTGCATTTAAAACTTCCTTGATTTTACAGCAAAAAATCAGCCCCGGCACATCATTCGCGCCGGGGCCGTCTAAAAAGGGGAGGATAAGTATTAATCTTTCTCTTTGGTGATACTTCTATTATTACCGCATTTCCCTGTTCTATACCATTCTTTTTAAAAAAATAAATTGATTTCCAAAAAACATTTTTTATGATGGGTAACAGACATGTCTGCTGACGCAGCAAAATCAGACTTTTCGGCCACCTTTAACAGAGAAATGCCCCATACAGGACGATTCAGGCGTCGTCCCGCACGAAGCATTTTTTCCTATGACATATCACTGATGTCTACAATCTCGCAGCCACTGTAAAAGAATCGCAGAATCTCCGCACAGCTCTTTTGTGCCCTGGCCATCCCCTGAGCGCCGTTCTGACTCATTCCCACGCCATGACCATAGCCGCCGCCGTAAATAGTAAAGGATGTAACCTGTTCCTCATCTGCCCCTTCATTTTCAATATAAATAAATCCGCTGGGGAGCGTATCCCAGCCCGTGGATGTACTGCCATCCTTTCTGTTTAAAGTCAGAGCAACATTTCCCAAAATACTCCGGATCTTACTCTGCCCCACGAATGTTTTGGATCCTTCCGTTCCCACTACTTTAAGAGCCCTGGCGATTCCTCCCGGCCCCCGCTCTGTAATGGTAAGGCCTGTTATCCGGCCTACACCGCCAATCTTCTCATCCAGAATCCGGCTGGTGGTCTTCACATTCCACCGGAACATGGTAAATTCAGAATCATAAGCCTCCGTATCCATGTTTTTAATGAATTCCCCAAAAGCTTCATTGGAAGAAAGGTCCAGAGTCTTTCCCTTATCATCAATGGACATGGCCCTCAGATACGGCGTTTGAGAGGCATCCGCCCCCCAGACAGACCCATCGGTTCCATGGCCGCAGGAAGTGGAATAATAGAAAACCTCCGCCGGAGCATCCCCATAGGCCAGCATCTGGCCAAAGGTCTCGTTGACCGCGGAATCTGTGGAATCATAAGTATCCGTGTTATTATATACCTGATAATTCGTAATGTCATCCACATGGGCGCCGTATTTGGAATAAGCGTTGCCCTGTATCTGCCTCCATGCATAAGTTCTCGCACAGATAGCCTGAGCCTTCAGGGCCTCAAGCTCATAGCTCTGAGGCATCTCGCTGGGAACTACGCGCTTCAAATACTCTTCTAAATCAGCCTCATTCAAAAGAAGAAGTCCTTCCTCTTCTCTGGTAATCTCCATATGGCCCGGATATACAGGAGTCCCCTGCCCCCGCTCAATGCTCTCCACTGTAATCATTCCGCCTTCATTGGCAGACTTAAAAACCATACGGCCGCCGTTCAGCCTGTCATCGTCTGCCCGGATGGTAATTGTCTCCCCGGCAGCCACCGACTGGCTTTTCTTTTCTTTTTCATCCCCATACTCCAGGACCGCCATGGAATCACAGCTCAAAGTCAGCTCCGAATGGAACAGAGATTTGAAATTCGTTGTCATTACCAGCACGCGAATATTGTCAATTTCCGGCTTTTCTGTTGTCAGGGCAGCACAGATCTCCCCTCCGGCCACAACAAACTACTGCATCTGGTATCCCACCAGAATATCCTTTTTCTGCTGCTCCTTTAAAATCCCATAAGTACGGTAAATCTTAAAATGATCCGCCAGGGGAACATTGCCATAACCCTCGATCTCAATCTCATTCTCTCTCACCGCCAGCACTGTACCGGTAATGGTCTCCTTCTTTAAAACCAGACGTACAGGCCTGCCGTTTTTTAAGTACAAATCGCCGATTTGTCCTGAAATTTCCTCCTCATCCTTTAAAACGCCTTTCACCGGAAATTCCCTCTGAATATTTCCGATGAAAATAGTCACAGACTGATCTGAAAAGCCGGAAATCCAGGCATTCTCATATACGATCTCCCCGGAGATCACCTCTTCCACCTTTAAAATATCGCCGTCCCTTACCAAAAGGCGAACGGTCCTGTCAATGCAGGAATCCAGATACAGACCCTCAAACTGGAATTTACCATCTTTCGTATATGCCGTCCATGGAGCCGCTGCCTCCACATTATCGGGAGTCCCATAAATATCAGTCTCCAGCTCTCTCACATTCCCGTCCGGATCCGCCAGTTTGCGAAATTTGTCGAAAAATTCCCAGAACTCCGCCTTTCCCACATTTCTCCTGGCCTTTTTCCCATTCACGTCAATTACAAAATCCGAAAGGCTTTTATCCTGCTCTCCGGACACCTTCTGCGCCCAGACAGACAGCTCCCCATAAGTAACCGGTGAAAGAACATTCTCCTCTGTCGCCGGGCATTGTTCCGGATCCAGATATCCCCTTTCATAGAGATAATCCATATATTTCACATACCACTCCTCCTGAATCTCCTCAGGAAAGTACGATGTCTCCGGCCCTTCCTCCAGGATCCCGCTTTTGGAAGCCAGAGAGAGTGCCACCGCCCGGGAAGCCGCTGCCCGGGAAACCCCGTCATTTTTAGGTTCCATAACCACAATGACGATAAGCAGGGCGACAATTAATGTCGACATCCCTGCCACCCAGTTAATCATTTTCTTTTTTTCGTCCATAACTCCTCTTTACTAATGCTTGATGAACCTGCCGCTCTCTTCGTCCACCTTCTTAAGCTCCATATAATCCCTGGTATCTGAAGACAGATTTTTCTTTCTCAGGAAATGGCACTGGAATTTAGAAAGCAGATCGAAAATCACCGCCGTTACCGGGACTGCGATAATCATACCAACGAATCCGAACAGGCCGCCGAACAGCAAAATGGAAAACAGAACCCAGAAGCTGGAAAGACCTGTGGAATTTCCGAGGATCCTCGGCCCTAAAATATTTCCGTCGAACTGCTGGAGCAAAAGAATCAGCCCCACAAAATAGAGACATTGCTTCGGACTGATGAGGAATACCAAAACCGCACTGGGAATAGCTCCGATAAATGGTCCGAAGAACGGAATAATATTGGTGACACCTACGATTACGCTGATCAGGAGGGCAAAGGGCAGTTTAAAAAGATTCATCAAAATAAAACAGATAATTCCGATGATCAGGGAGTCAATCAGCTTCCCGATAATGAATCCGGAAAACACCCGATGAATATAACGGAACTCTTCCACAGTGCCATTGGCTGCCCGAACCGGAAGAAGAGCATAAACAAGCTTTTTCCCCTGGGCAGAAATCGTATCCTTAATATTTAAAAGATACACCATGACAATCAGGCCGATTAAAAGATTCTTGGCCAGATTGAAAATATTGATCACTCCGCTTGACACACCGCCCACAATTTTCTCCAGGCTCTGAAGATTTTCCAGGTTCTGGAGATTGGGAATCAGACTGTCGCTGGCCCAGTTCTGGAATGCTGCCGCCGTCTGCTGGTATGCGGTAAGCACCGCCTGCTCTAACGGCGGGTTATTGGCAAAAAGATCCGTCAGCCAGTCATACATATTCTGGAAATACACCGGCATGGTATTGACAATACCCACAATGCTGGAATAAAGCTGGGGGATAATCATTTTCGCAAGGCTCAGAACGATAATTGTCAGAAATGCAAGGCTGGAGGCGGTCCCCACAGCACCCCCCACAGCCATTCTCATTTTTTCACTTTTACATATCCGCTTTGAAGAGTTCAGAGTCCACCGCATTCCCATGTTATAAATTGGTGAAAAAAGAAATGCCAGCACCGCTCCATAGATAATTGGAGTCAGCACAGCCAGAATCTTTCTTCCCATAGCCATCAGCGCTTTCCGTTCCACAAACAGAAACACCACAATTGTAGCTGCAACAATCACGGAAATGGCCGTAATACCCATATAGATATATCTGTCAAATTTGTGGTCTTTCATACTGTTCCTTTCTCCTTAGCAGATCCCCCATCTGTTTATCACTTATACCCTTTACCGTATCATGATGATGTTGTGGGCAAAAGGTATTCTGACCGAAAAATGGCTCCTTTTCGGTATTTTGCGGGCCTCAAGGTCATGTATCGCCATGCAGGCCTGTCATACATGACCTTTTGCCCCTGATATCATATCATATTTCACAGAAAATAAAAAGAGAAAAACAGGAAAGCAGCGATTTCTCGCTGCTTTTATCTTTTGCAATCCCAAAATGCCGTTTCCTGCATAATTGACTCCTAGCATCGCTAGGTGGGCAACCGCACTTAAACATCTGCCTTCCACTCAGACGGAGGCCTGACATCCGCTTAAGAATGTAGGAATCCCGTGTGTCAAAATGTAGGTTCAAAATAAACAGGAGTATCGAACATTCCAGGAATTGCAACCCTGTTTCTTATGGCCTTATTATAACGCATCCCTGTGATTTTTTCAAGTTCCATTTCTTGTTGGATTTGGAAAGTAACACCCTGCGGAGAAAAAAGGACTTTGTCACAGGCTTATAAGGAGTGCAGCAAGCTCCCCGGGATTTTCGGCAAGCCAGTCTGCGCCTGCACCCTTAAGTTCCTTTTCGTCACCGTATCCATAAAGAACTCCCGCGGCTTTGATACCTGCCTTATGGGCGCCCTCAATATCATGCTTTCTGTCACCCACCATAACAATGGAATCCACATCCGTAAGATTACAGGTTTCCATCACATACCGAATCACATCGTCCTTATTCACCCGGGTGCTGTCGTCATTGGCCCCGCCAATAAATTCAAAATATTTCTCCAGACCAAAATGTGAAAGTATCTGCCTTGCCATTTCGTCCGGCTTGGAAGTTGCCACATAAAGCTTCTTCTTACTCTCCCTGAGGCTCTTTAACATGGCTTCCACTCCGTCATAGGGAGCATTTTCCAGCCAGCCCCTCTCATTATAATATTCCCGGAATACATAGACTGCCTCACTGGCTTTCTTATCTGAAAAATGGTAATATTCTTTAAAGCTTTCATGGAGCGGCGGCCCTACAAAGGGGCTCAGTGCATTCAGATCCTCTTCCTCGATGCCATAATGTCTTAACGCATACTGTACTGCCCTGGTAATTCCCGGCATGGAATTTGTTAAAGTTCCGTCCAGGTCAAAAAAAAGAAACTGCTTTTTCATGGCCTTCTCCTTACTCTGATGGTATTTTGAAAATTTTATTTATTATCCCATTTCACCTTCCAAATGTCAATTAACTATTTAAAAAATTCATGACTTCCGTGTTTAAATAAATAATCCAGATGATTGTCAAACCAGCGGACATTTTTTCCGGAGGATGCGCTTCTGTTCATAAAGTAAAGAGCTCCCGCGGAATAGTCTTCCCCTGACAGAGCGCATTTCACTGCCTCAACCGTTTCCTTTGACACCCTGCATCTGTCAAGGGAACCATCTTTCACCGGAGAAAACTGGTTTCTCTCATAGACCACACCAGTTACGGTATCCGGAAACCTGCTGCTTTCCACACGGTTTAAAATAACGTTAGCCACCAAAATTCTGCCCTTTTTATCACAGTTTCCGGCCTCAGCCTGCACAATTTTCAAAAGTACCTTATAATCGCGGTCCGACAGGGTAACTCTTGTGTCCGACGCTTCTTTCGCTGTCTCATCCACTGCTTCTTTCGTTGTCTCATCCACTGCTTCTTTCATTGTCTCATCCGCTGCTTCTTCCGTTATCTCATCTGACGCTTCCTTTGTTATTTCATCTGACGCTTCCGGATTCTCATCCTGTCCACGGCTTCCTCCCTCCAGAACAGTTTCCCCATTTCCTGAGTCCTCCGGATCTGTGCCTTCTGCAAAAGCTCTTTCTTCCTGTAAGGGCCCCTCTCCGGTTTCTTCTGTATTTTCATTTTCCTGCTCTCCATCCTTCCCTGAGCCGGAATCGTTCATACTGTCTGTTTCTTCCTTCTGTCCAGTTTCCGCGAATGCCACCAGGGCATTTCTTCCGCCTCCCCTAAGATCGCCGGCCGTAAATGTTACCACTGTCACAACTGAAATCCCGGCTGTCAGCACAACCACGTCCCGGTGCATCTTCTTCGATGCATTGGTAAACAACGCTTTTACGAATTGGAAAACTGTCTGAAAGAATGAGTTCCATGTCTGATTCACAGAACACCTCTTTTCTCCGTTTTACCATCACCTCGCTGTGATGATAACAACAGGGTTTTTTCCTCCCGTTCGGGTGGTGTCTGTGATTATAGGAGACTGCACATGAAGATGTCAATAAGGCCTTTGCATTTTTGTTGCTTTTATCAGCTGATTTTTTAATTTTTGTCATTCTTTTTTAACATTTTGTAAGAAAAAAGTCTTGATTTTCTGTGGTTTTTTGTATGCATTGGCGGCCGGTTTCTCCTGTATATGTTACAATTTTGTTACATTTTTATCCCCCACTTCCCGGTAATTTTCGCAGGCATTTTGTCTTATGTCAACCATTTTTACCTTAAATCCGTGATTTTTGCTCCCACATACTCCACCAGATCTTCCGGTGACAATATGACCTGAATCCCTCTCATCCCCGCACTTATGGCAATTTTCTCATATTCCAGTGCGGAAGGGTCCAGATAGGTGGGGAACTTCTTTTTCATTCCTATGGGAGAGCAACCGCCCCTGACATACCCTGTTACAGAAAGCAGGTCCTTCATGGGAAGCATCTCCACCTTCTTATCCATGGCCGCCCTGGCTGCTTTTTTCAGATCCACTTCCCCGTCCACCGGCAGGAATGAAGCATAAGGCCGGGAGTTCTCATGGCAAGGGCTTCGTAGTCAGCCAGGGTCACTGCCTGAAACATATCATGCTGTGACCGTTCAAATCTTCGGAAGGCTTCCACAAAACCTTCCGGATCTTCACCTCCCCATGCATCCGTCCGGCTCACAGCCGTAAGGGTCTCGTACTCCTGCGCCGTAAAATCCGCCGGGTTTATATTTCCTGCCTTCCCAAAGGAAACCGCGCAGCCTGCAATCAAAAGCCGTCCCTCCGGAGCCATTCCATAAAAACCATCTCCAAAAATCAGTTCCCCCTTCTCTCCGTCCAGGATATAATGGCGGTCCTCCGGACCGGAACTGTGGAAATCTTCCACCTGGCTCCAGAAATTAAAAAAACCTGGTTTTTCCTGGTCCTCCGCCAGCAAAAGGAAATCCTCTGTCAAAAGCTCACGGTCCTTAAGCGGAATATGCTGGCCGGGAAAACCGTCCCCGTCCGGCGGGTTCCGATCCCTGTCAAAGGTCTGTTCATAGGCGCATACAAAAACCTCATCCGGCATTCCTTCGTTAAACAAAGAAACAGAAAATACTGCATATCCTTCCCGGAGCTGATGCTTTAAGGAAACCGGCTGATACCTGCCGTGGAAGCCAAGGAAACATTCCGCCCGCTCATCTCCCAGTAACGGTTCTTCGGAAACTACCTCCGCTCCCTGTTCACTGGTACAAAGCCTGGCAGGAAGGAGCCTGGCTCTGGTATGTTTCTGAACCGCCGGAACATAAGCAAAATCAAGTCCGGTGATTACCGGGGGGACTTCATATCCGCTTTCCTTTAATACAATACGGACGCCATAAGCCTTATGTCCGGCAATCTGTGTCTTCTCCATGGCCCCCGGACAGGAAAAGGAAAGAAAGCCATCCTGCAAAAATCCAAAACTTTCATCATGGATCACGGGAAGGGGCTTCCACCCGGTCTCTTTATTCTCAAAATACTCATAGGACAGATCCGCCAGTGGAAGAAATCCGTCCTCAATCCTGTTTCGCTTTACCGGCCATTTTTGGCTGACCCGCACAGAAAGCGCCGTTTCCTTTCCAGGAGGAAGCGGATTGTCAAGCCCCAGGTAAAATGTGGTTCCAAATCTCAACTTATGTCCAAACGGATAAAACTCCATCTGTCCGTCATGGGCAAGCTGCTCCCTCTCTAATACCGTTAAACTATCTGATACCGTTAAACCATCCGGTTCCTGACAGGCACAGAACACCGTCTGTATCCCCGGAAGCGCAAGCTCACGCTCTGTCTCAAAGCAGAACTTTCCGGCATAAAAACGGCTGTTTTTCTTTATCCACAGCGGTTCCTTTGATTGAAGGGAAAGCAGTACCCGCGCCGCACTTCTGCCATGACGTTTCTGTCCCAGAAGCCGCAAATACTGCATCATCTGCCCCTCGTTAATCTGGTCCATATGATACTGCTGGATTTCCTTAAGCCATGCAAAAAGCTCCATTAACGTAATTCCGGGATCGTGGGCATTGTAGTCCGTCCACGCCGGACATATGCTGGAAATCATATTCTGCATTTCCCGGGTCATGCTTTCAAAACGGTCCTTATCCAGTTGAATTTCCGGCAGCACGGCTTCACCTCCTATTCCACACGCACCACGATGCGGTGTGTTCCTCCGACCGTAAGCAGATAAGGGTTTTTCTCAAGGTCCTCTTCGCTGACCTCTTTCTTCTGGCTGGCGGATGAAAGAATACAGCTGATAAGCAGATTTCCCATATGGCGGATTCTC
>CANRXD010000048.1 GCA_947643685.1 uncultured Clostridium sp.
ACCTTTTGGAAACTGGAATGAGACTCTGGGAGATAAGGTATCCATGGAACCGGTGTTCTGGAATGTGGATTCCGTTGACTGGAAGCTTAGGAATGCCTCCAGAATCGTAAATAAGGTGATAAAAGATACGAAAAACGGCGATATCATCTTAATGCACGATGAATTCCAAACTTCTGTGGAAGCTGCACTTCAAATAATTGACAATTTGCTGGCAAACGGTTATACTTTTGTTACAGTGGATGAATTAACGATTGATTAGAGGAATGACATGGATTTATTTGATTACATGCGTGCCAGTACGATGGAGAAGGAATCGCCTCTGGCATCGCGTATGCGCCCGAGGACGCTGGATGAGGTGGCAGGACAGAAACATATTATCGGAAAGGATAAGCTGCTGTACCGTGCCATCAGGGCTGATAAACTGGGTTCGGTGATATTCTACGGTCCTCCGGGGACAGGAAAAACCACTCTGGCCAAAGTCATCGCCAATACCACCAGTGCCAGATTTGAACAGATCAACGCGACAGTGGCCGGGAAAAAGGACATGGAGGAAATCGTAAAGAATGCCAAAGATGCCCTTGGAATGTACGGCCAGAAAACCATCCTGTTTGTGGATGAAATTCACAGGTTCAATAAGAGCCAGCAGGACTATCTCCTCCCGTTCGTGGAGGACGGAACCGTGACGCTCATTGGAGCAACCACGGAAAATCCATATTTTGAAGTCAACAATGCGCTTCTTTCACGTTCACGGATTTTCGAGTTAAAGCCCCTGGAAAAACAGGATATTAAGGAACTGATCCTTCGGGCCGTCTATGATGAGACGCGGGGAATGGGAACCTACCACGCGGAAATCACCGATGATGCAGCAGAGTTTCTGGCTGATGTGGCCAATGGAGATGCCCGTGCTGCTTTAAATGCTGTGGAGCTTGGGATTCTCACCACAGAGAAGGGCGGGGACGGAAAAATTCATATTACGATTGCCGAGGCGGCGGAATGCATCCAGAAGCGGGCAATTTGCTATGACAGGGATGGGGATAACCATTATGATACAGTGTCTGCATTTATAAAAAGTATGAGAGGATCTGATCCGGACGCGGCTCTTTATTATCTGGCCAGGATGCTTTACGCTGGCGAAGATGTAAAATTCATTGCCAGAAGGATTATCATATGTGCCGCAGAAGACGTGGGATGCGCGGACCCCAATGCGCTGACAGTGGCGGTGAGCGCCGCCCAGGCAGTGGAGCGGATTGGCCTTCCGGAGGGACAGATTCCTCTGGCGGAAGCTGTCGCCTATGTGGCTACGGCTCCCAAAAGCAATGCTGCCTGTATGGGGATTTCCAAAGCAATGGAAGCAGTAAAAACAAGAGAAACGCCGCCGGTTCCGGTTCATCTTCAGGACAAACACTATAAGGGGGCGGAAAAGCTGGGGCATGGACTGGGATATAAGTATGCCCATGATTATCCCAACCATTATGTAAAACAGCAGTATCTTCCTGATGGGATGGAGGGTGAGCAGTTCTATTTCCCAACAGAAAACGGATATGAAAAGCAGATCCGGGCTCATATGGAGCGGCTTGAACGGGAATCAGAAAAAGAAAAATAAATAGAAGGAGAAACCATATGCGTGAAAAATTAGAAACGTTACCTCTTACACAACTAAGAGAGCTTGCCAGGGGGCAGGGGATTAAAAATGTCAGCGGCCTGAGAAAATCGGAACTGGTGGACAGGCTCTGCGAGGTGGCAGAAAGAGAAAAAGAGGCGAAAGCGGCGGAAGCCGAAAACGCGGCGAAGGCAGTGGAAGCCGAAAACGCAGAAAGCGCAGCGGAAGCTGAAAAATCAGAGAAAGCGGAACCGGCCGGCAGGCAGGCAAGGACGGAGAAAGGGGAACGACAGGAAAGGACGGAACGGCAGGAAAGAGCAGAACGACAGGAACGCACGGAGCGGCCCGAACGGACAGACCGGCAGGAGAGAGGAAATGTGCCGGCTCAGAATGGTTCCCAGTCCCCGACAGGAGACCCCAAAAATGATTTACAGGATTTGGACAGCGGAATTGAAGCCAATGGAATTCTGGAGGTTATGCCGGATGGATTTGGATTCATACGGTGTGAGAATTTTCTACCGGGAGAAAACGACGTCTATGTGGCCCCGTCTCAGATTCGACGGTTCAATATGAAAACCGGAGATATTATTCGCGGAAGCCGCCGTGTAAAAACGGCAACAGAGAAATTTGCAGCCCTTCTTTATGTGACGACCATCAACGGGTATCCCACCCATGTGGTTGAAAAACGTCCTAACTTTGAAGATTTAACTCCCATTTTCCCAAATAAAAGATTAAACCTGGAAGTACAGGGTGGAAGAAATACCACAGCCATGCGTGTGATGGATCTCCTGGCGCCCATCGGCAAAGGGCAGAGAGGTATGATCGTATCTCCGCCCAAGGCAGGTAAAACCACGCTTTTAAAGCAGGTAGCCAAGGCAGTTACCACAAACTATCCCGGTATGCATCTGATAATTCTTTTGATTGATGAGCGTCCTGAGGAAGTGACCGACATTAAGGAATCCGTTGTGGGACCAAACGTGGAGGTGATTTATTCCACCTTTGATGAACTGCCGGAACGCCATAAGCGTGTGTCGGAAATGGTGATCGAGCGGGCAAAGCGCCTGGTGGAGCATGGGCGCGATGTGATGATTCTTCTGGATAGTATGACACGTCTGGCCAGAGCCTATAACCTGGTGGTGCCGCCAAGCGGACGTACCCTGTCCGGTGGTCTTGACCCGGCGGCTCTTCATATGCCGAAACGGTTCTTTGGGGCGGCCAGAAATATGAGAGAAGGCGGAAGCCTTACCATTCTCGCAACGGCGCTGGTGGATACTGGCAGCCGTATGGATGATGTGATTTATGAAGAGTTTAAAGGAACCGGCAACATGGAGCTGGTGCTTGACCGTAAACTGTCAGAGAAACGTATTTTCCCGGCCATTGATATTCTTAAATCCGGTACGCGCCGTGACGATCTTTTGCTGACCAGTGAAGAGGCTGAGGCCGTGGAATCCGTGAGAAAGGCCACAAATTCCATGAAGGCAGACGAGTCCGTGGAAAAGATTCTGGATTTGTTTACCCGGACCAGAACCAACCGGGAATTTGTGGAGACTGCAAAAAAAATGAGATTTTAAAAATGAGAGTTCAGGAATGTATTAAAATCCGGAGGACATGACGATGGTGCAGGAAGAAGGAAAAAATCCCATACAGGTTGCAGAAAGGCTGTTTCAGGTCATTGAGGCGCTGGCGGATAACGGGCCTATGGGAATCATGGATTTAAGCAGCAGCCTGGGATTTCATAAAAGTACCACTCACAGGCTGGTGGCGTCTCTCCAGTTCATGGGATATATCCGTCAGGAGGAGGAATCCTTAAAATACATGCTGTCCTTTAAATTCCTGGAAATCGGGAGCAAAATTCTTGACCAGACCAATATTGCTTCCCTGATTCATCCGTCGCTGCGGAAGTTGTCGGAGCAGACCGGAGAGACGGTCCACCTTGTGCGGCGGGAGGGGACTGAGGCGGTCTACATTGATAAGGTGGAGTCAAAGATTGGTTCTATCCGGATGGTATCCAGGGTGGGAAGCAGAGTCCCGTTATACTGCTCCGGCGTGGGGAAAGCGCTGCTTGCGGAGCTTAGTGACGAGGAGGTGCGGGCCATCTGGGACGCATCGGAAATTAAGCGTCTGACTGCCTACACCATCACCTCCGTTGAGGAGTTGATGGTGAGGGTGGAGACAGTCAGAAAAGACGGATATGCCATTGATAACGAGGAGAATGAGGAGGGTGTACGGTGCATTGCTGTATGTTTAAAAGACTACCATAAAGAGCCGGTTTATGCCCTCAGCATTTCTGCTCCGGTAAACCGTATGAGCGATGAGCGGCTTCAGGAGTTAAAAGAGGCTGTGCTGGAATTGAAAGACAGTACGGCAAAGACCCTGGGTCTTACCAGAACATAGGAGGAGACCGGACTTGCTTTTCCTGCCGGGTGGTAATATAATAATAACAGAGACGGGGTAACTGTGAGGGTATCAGACAGTTATACGGCAGAAAAAACAAGGAGTCGATGGAAATGGCAGAAAATCAACAAACAAGATTAGCTAAACTAATGGGCGGAGATAAAAAAGGATACCGCATTGCCTTTCAGATGGCCTGGCCGGCAGTGATGGAATCTTTTTTTATTGCCCTTGCAGGTATGGTGGACTCGCTGATGGTAAGCTCCATGGGCGCTTATGCAGTGGCGGCAGTCGGACTGACGACACAGCCTAAATTTCTCGGGCTCTGCATCTTCATTGCCACCAACGTATCTGTATCGGCGTTAGTGGCCAGGCGAAAGGGAGAAGAGGACCGGAAAGGCGCCAATCAGGTTCTTTTAATGGCCATCACGTTTGTACTTTTGGTGGGGACGCTCATCAGCGTGATATGTGTCACTTTTGCGGATCCCATTATCCGGCTCTGCGGGGCCAATGAGGATACTCAGGAAAGCTCAGTCCTTTATTTCCGCATCATTATGGGCGGCATGATGTTTAACATTGTCTCCATGGCCATAAACGCATCTCAGCGCGGTGCGGGGAATACAAAGATTGCCATGCGGACCAATGTGACCAGCAATGTGGTGAATATGATTGGAAACTATCTGCTGATTCAGGGAAACTGCGGGTTCCCCAGGCTTGGCATTACAGGGGCAGCCCTGGCCACTGTTTTCGGTACGGTTGTGGCCTGTATCATGAGTATTCTGTCACTGGTACCGGGGGATAATTTTGTCAGCATTCCTTACATAATAAAAGAACGGGTCAGGATAACTCTGGAACCGGCAAAGAACATGGCCAAAATTGCGTCCAGCGTATTTGTGGAGCAGGTGTTCATGAGGGTTGGCTTCCTTACGGTATCCATCATGGTGGCCAAACTGGGAACGGCAGCCTACGCGGCCCATCAGGTGGGAATGAATGTGATGAATCTGTCCTTTTCCTTCGGAGACGGTATGCAGGTGGCGGCTGTGGCTCTCTGCGGGCGCAGCCTGGGAGAGAAAAAACCGGAGCTGGCAAAAATGTACGGAACTGTCTGTCAGAGAATCGGAAATATGATTTCTGTGGTGCTGGCGGTTCTCTATCTGACCTGTGGCTCCTGGTATTATCATCTGTTCTTTGTAGAACCGGAGATTATCGCCATGGGAGTACAGATTACCAAAGTTTTAACCATCATTGTCCTTTTGCAGATTGCCCAGGTTATTTATATGGGATGCCTGCGGGGAGCCGGTGACGTACTGTTTACCACCATTGCCTCCACCCTGAGCATCACCATCATCCGCCCGATCTTTTCTTACCTTCTCTGCTATATGTGCGGGCTTGGGCTTGTAGGCATCTGGCTGGGAATCGTATGCGATCAGTTTTCCAGATTCTGCCTGACCACCTGGAGATTTAAGAGCGGGAGGTGGACGAAGATTAAAATTTAGTTTCCGCATTCAATGCTGATTTCCGTAAATATCTGTAAAATATCTTCAATTTTTATGGATTCTTTTTCCTCGTCCCCTTTATCGAGAACTGCATGACCCTGGTGCATCATGAGAATCCGGTTCCCATAGTCCACGGCAAAGCGGAGATTGTGGGTCACCATGATGGTGGTCAGATGCTTTTCACGGACAATTTTATCGGTCAGCTCCATGATGGTATCGGCGGTTTTGGGATCCAGGGCAGCGGTGTGCTCATCGAGAATCAGGAATTCAATGGGGGTCATGGTGGACATGAGAAGGGCCATGGCCTGCCGCTGGCCTCCGGAGAGAACGCCCACCTTCACCTGAAGCTTATCCTCCAGTCCGAGTCCCAGAGTCTTAAGCTGATCTCTGTAAAAATCGATTCTTGCCCGGTTGGTGCCGGGAAGGAGATTAAAGGCTTTTCCTTTGTTATCGGCCAGAGCCATATTTTCCAGAATGGTCATGTTGGGACAGGTTCCCATGGCAGGATTCTGGTACACGCGCCCAATGCGGCGCTGTCTCTTGTATTCCGGCATTTTCGTAATGTTGGTTCCATTTATGAGAATGGAGCCGGAGTCCAGGGGAATGCTGCCGCAGATTAAGTTTAACATGGAGGTTTTGCCGGAGCCGTTGCTTCCCACAACGGAGACAAACTGGCCGTCATGGACGGTCAGATTAAAATCCTCGAAAAGGCACATTTCATTTACTGTGCCGGTATTATAATATTTATTGATATTTTTAAGCTCCAGCATGGCGGGTCCTCCTTCTCTTTACGGAATCACTGATTACTAAAATCAAAAGAAGAATGGCAGCGGTGATTAATTTTAAGTCGGCGGCTTTTACGATTTGTAAGGAAATCACCAGCGCCACACAGGCCTTATATAGAATAGCGCCTGCAATGACGGCTGTGGTGGCTTTTAAACTTCCTGACCGCTTAAAAAGCTGGGTTCCTAAAATAACGCTTGCGAGGCCGAACACCATGGTTCCTGTTCCGATGGAAATATCAAAAAAGGCCTGTTTCTGTGCCAGTACGCCTCCGGCCAGGGCGGCAAATCCGTTTGCAATGGCAAGACCGATGATTTTTACACGCCCTTTGTCCCTGGCCAGGGAGGTGACCAGGGTGTCATTGTCGCCGGCGGCCCGCAAAAGGTAACCGGATTTTGTGCTTAAGTACCAGTCCAGCAGCAGCTTGCAGATGCAGACAATGACTGTTAGTAAAATAACCGTGATGTAAGGTCCCATGAGAGGGGGAAGGGCGGTTCTTGTCCATGGGTTGTCGAAAATTGTGTCCTGGGACAGGAAGGGAAGGTTGGCCTTCATGCCGGCGATCCTTAAATTAATGGAATAGAGGGCCGTCATGACAATGATTCCGGAAAACAGATCCCGGACTTTGCATTTTACATGAATCAGTCCCGTGACGCATCCGGCCAGGCTCCCTGCCAGAAAGGACAGGGGAAGGGCCAGGACCGGAGAAATGCCTTTTACGATCAGGCTGGCTGTTAAGGCCGAGCCCAGGGGGAAGGTGCCGTCCACCGAAAGATCGGGGAAATCCAGTATTTTATAAGTAATGTATACGCCAAGGGCCATAATGGCATAGATTAAGCCCTCTTCAAAAATTCCTAAAATGATAGTCATGGGGTTCCTCCGTAAAAGTAAGTAAAAGAATCCGGTTACTGGATGATTTCCGTAAACAATTCTTTTGCAGTATCATTTAAGCTGTCCGGGAAGGTGATGCCGAGATTTTCGGCAACCTTTTCATTTCCGTAGAAGGCAGCCTCTTCAATGATTTCAAAATTCATTTCGCTGGCCTTTGCTTCGCCCTTTAAGATTCTGGCCGCCATATGTCCCGTCTGCTTTCCAAGGTCCACATAGTCAAGACCCATGGCTGCCAGGCAGCCGATTTTCACCTGTTCAATTTCGCTGCCAAATACCGGAATGTTTTTTGCGCCTGCTTTGGAGAGAATCAGGGGCAGGGAAGAAACCACGGTGTTGTCAGTCAGGTTATTGAGGCAGTCCACCTGTTCTAAAATATTGTCGGCGGCCAGAGGAATGTCCGCTGCGGAAGATATGCCGGATTCCACAATTTCAAACCCGTATTCCGGCGCCTTTTCTTTGTACTCGGCCAGAGTGGCAGCGGAATTTACTTCGCTGGTGGTATACATGATGCCGATTTTTTTTGCGTCCGGAAGTATTTTTCGGATCATATCAAGCTGCTGCTCCACAGGAAGCTTATCGCTGGTTCCCGTGACCTCTCCGACAGGAGTGCCGTCGGCATTGGCAAGTTCGGCTTCAATGGGAGCGGTTACCGCAGTATAGATCACAGGAATATTATTCTTCCGGCCCACGCTGTATGCGCTCTGAGCGATGGGAGTTGCAATGGCGCAGATTAAGTCTGCGTCCTGTCCTGCAAAGTTGGTGGCAATCTGTGCGGCGAGCCCGGAATCTGCCTGGGCATTTTCGTAAAGGACAGTGAGATTTTCGCCTTCTATAAAACCTTCCTCGGCAAGGCCTTCGAGAAAGCCCTCACGGCAGTTGTCAAGGGAACCGTGAACAGCAAACTGACCGATGCCGATAGTATAGGAGCCTGAGGAGACATCTGAGGCAGTGGTTCCGGAAGAACATCCGGTCATTAAGACAGCAGTCAGGGTCATAAGAGCAATTGTTTTCATGGATTTTTTCATAATTATTCCTCCTCGTAAATATAAGATGAAGTTCATTTTGGAGAACTCTCATTTTTCTGCGAAATAAAAAAAGTCCCAAGCATATATATTTTATGCTTGAGACGAATTATCTATCCGCGGTGCCACTCAAATTGACCTTTCGGTCCTCTTTTTCGTATACCAACATATACGCCGCCCAATAACGGCTGCGGAAGCCGTCAGTCCATACTCGAATTCTTTCAGGGCTGCCCTCGAAAGTCCATTCCATTTTCAACGCCATACCGCAATTCCACCACCTGCAGCTCTCTGTAAAACCGTTTATGAAAATGTACTCCTCTTTCTCTCTGGTTTTTTGTTTTGTTTTACGATATATTAATACGCACATACGAGTTTGTCAAGAGAATTTATAAAATAAATATAATGTTTCGTAACAGTTCAGCCTTCCAGCTGAACCAACTGGTATTGCACCGGCTAAAATATA
>CANRXD010000049.1 GCA_947643685.1 uncultured Clostridium sp.
ATCATAAATATCAGCAGACGGAGAAATCCGTATGTGCAGCTCATTTTGTATCCGGCTCTGGTTCAGGGTGAGGGAGCGAAGGACAGCATTGTGCGGGGAATAAAAACTCTGGATGCCATGGGACTGGATATTCTGATTGTGGGACGCGGGGGAGGCTCCATTGAAGATTTGTGGGCGTTCAATGAGGAAGTCGTGGCCAGAGCGATTTTTTCCTGCAATACGCCTGTAATTTCAGCAGTGGGCCATGAAACGGACGTGACTATTGCCGATTATGTGGCGGACCTTAGAGCTCCGACACCGTCGGCGGCCGCGGAACTGGCGGTTTTTGATTATGTACAGTTTCAGGCGGACCTTTTTACCAGGAGGCAGAAGCTCTTACGGGAGATGGGATTTTTTCTGGACCAGGTAAAGGGAAGACGGAAACAGGCGGAACTGAAGATAAAGCTTCACCATCCTCAGCATGTGATTCATGAAAGACGGCAGAGACTGGCGGATCTGGAAGACACCTTGAACCGGCGGATCACAGAGCTCATTAAGGAAGACAGGAGAAAGACGGAATCCAGAAAAGAATGGCTTGCGGCGGCCATGAATCAGAGAATGGAGCAGGATAAAAAGAGACTGGCTCTTATAAGCGGAAAAATGTGGGGACTCTCCCCCTTAAAGAAGTTAAGCCAGGGATATGGATTTGTGACAGACAGGGATGGAAACCGTGTGGAATCGGTGAAACAGACACCGCCGGGCTGCGAGATTGCAGTACAGGTTGCGGACGGCAGGCTGCGGGCATTGGTGGAGGAGAGACAGGAGGTTTTTGCATGGCAGAAGAACGGGATTTAACTATTGAGGAAACATTTGCGGCCCTGGATGAGCTGATTGATAAACTGGAGAGCGGCAAAGGGTCCCTGGAGGATGCTTTTAAGAATTATGAAAAAGGCATGGGGCTGGTGAAAAGCTGCAATGAAAAAATAGAAAAAATTGAAAAACAGATCATTGTGCTGAGTGCGGAAACTGCGGAGGAAGACGATGGAAGCCAATTTTAAGGAAAAATTAAACCAGGCCGTGAAAGAGACGGAGGCTGTTGTGTATTCCTACCTGCCTCTGGAGGAAGGTCATCAGAAAAGGATTTTTGAGGCCATGAATTACAGCATGAAGGCAGGCGGCAAGCGTCTGCGTCCGTTGCTGATGAGGGAAACTTACCGGATGCTTGGCGGAAAGGGAAAGGAAATTGAGCCTTTTATGGCGGCCATTGAAATGATTCATACCTCATCGCTTATTCATGATGACCTGCCCTGTATGGATAATGACGAGCTGCGCCGGGGGAAGCCCACCACATGGAAAGCATATGGCTATGACATGGCGGTGCTGGCCGGGGATGCCCTGATGATTTTTGCTTTTGAGACAGCGGCAAAGGCTCTTTCCATGGGAGCTGATGCAGGGGCCGTGGGACAGGCCATGGGGATTCTGGCAGAAAAGACGGGAATTTACGGCATGATCGGCGGACAGACTGTGGATGTGGAACTGACGGGGAAGCCTGTATCGAAGGAGCAGCTGGATTTTATTTACAGACTGAAAACGGGGGCGCTTTTGGAGGCGTCCATGATGATCGGGGCGGTGTTAGCGAAAGCTTCCGAAGAAGAGCTTCTGACGGTCAGGGATATTGCAGCCGATGTGGGACTGGCTTTCCAGATTCAGGATGATATTCTGGATGTGGTGAGCACTGCCGAGATGCTTGGAAAGCCGGTGCTCAGTGACGAGAAAAACAGTAAAACCACTTATGTGACACTGGAAGGACTGGATAAGGCAAAAACAGATGTGAAGGAGCTTTCCGACAGGGCCGTCAAACAGCTGGCAGGTTTGCCCGGGCAGAACACATTTCTTGAAGAACTGGTGGAAATGCTGGTGACCAGGGAAAAGTAATGGATGGAACAAAGGAGTAAGATTGACATGCTTCTGGAAAGAATTGAACAATCTTCGGATATCAGAAAATTAAAGGAAGAGGATTATCCGGTGCTGGCACAGGAAATCCGTCAGTTTTTGCTGGAAAAGATCAGCCATACCGGAGGACATCTGGCCTCTAATCTGGGTGTGGTGGAGCTTACCATGGCCCTCCATCTGGCTTTTGATCTTCCAAAAGATAAAATTATCTGGGATGTGGGCCATCAGTCCTATACCCATAAATTGCTGAGCGGAAGAAAAGACGGATTCGATGATCTGAGGCAGTTTGGCGGCATGAGCGGCTTTCCGAAGCGGAAGGAAAGTCCCTATGATGCCTTTGACACCGGCCACAGCTCCACCTCCATTTCGGCAGGTCTGGGAATCGCCCAGGCAAGGGAAATTCTGGGAAAAAATTATGCGGTGATATCTGTGATCGGAGACGGCGCTCTCACCGGCGGAATGGCCTATGAGGCGTTAAACAACGCGGCGCAGATGAAGAAAAATTTCATAATCGTTTTAAATGATAATGAAATGTCCATCTCAAAAAATGTGGGCGGCATGTCCAGATATCTTGGAAGCGTCCGCACAAGAGAAAGCTATGCCGATTTAAAAAAGGGCGTCGATAAGGCCTTAAGCTCCATCCCTGTGGTGGGAAAGAGTCTGTCCTATGGCCTGTATCTGGCAAAGAACGGAATTAAGCAGTTTCTGGTGCCGGGAATGCTTTTTGAAGATATGGGAATCACCTATCTGGGTCCGGTGGACGGCCATAACGTGAAGGAAATGGTTCAGGTTTTTAAGGAAGCAAGGCGGGTGCGCCATGCGGTCCTTGTTCATGTCATTACAAAAAAGGGAAAGGGCTATGGTCCGGCGGAAAAAAATCCGTCCAGATTCCATGGTGTCGATCCTTTTGATATTGCAACGGGAAAATCTTTAAAGGAGAAGGCATATCCCAGTTATACGGATGTGTTTTCCAAAAAGATCTGCGAGCTTGGAAGGGAGAATCCAAAGCTGGTGGCCATTACGGCAGCCATGCCTGACGGAACGGGACTGACAAAGTTTTCAAAGGAGTTTCCGGAACGGTTTTTTGATGTGGGAATTGCCGAGGCCCATGCGGTTACGTCGGCGGCGGGGATGGCATCCGCGGGCTTAAAGCCTGTGGTGGCGGTGTATTCCTCTTTTTTGCAGAGGGGGTACGATCAGGTGCTCCACGATGTCTGTATCCAGGAGCTTCCGGTGCTTTTTGCCATTGACAGGGCAGGCCTTGTGGGAAGCGATGGAGAAACCCATCAGGGCATCTTTGATATTTCATTTCTAAGTCTGGTGCCCGGCATGAGCATTATGGCTCCCAAAAATTTCCGGGAACTTCAGTCCATGCTGGAATTCGGAGTGGAGTTTGACGGCCCGTTAGCCATCCGCTATCCCAGGGGAGAGGCATACAGGGGGCTTTCGGAATTTACAGCTCCGGTGGAGTACGGAAAATCAGAAATGCTTTATGAGGAAGAGGGTATTGCCCTGTTTGCTCTTGGCAGTATGGTCAGCACCGGAGAGCATGTGAGAGAGAAGCTTAAGAGCAAAGGCTATTCCTGTACCCTGGTGAATGCCAGGTTCGTGAAGCCCCTGGATACGGAGATGGTGGACAGGCTCTGCAAGAACCACAGGCTTATTGTGACCATGGAAGAGAATGTTCTGCGGGGAGGAATGGGGATGTGCGCTACCAGGTACATTCATGAACATTATCCGGATATCAGGGTCATTCAGATTGCCCTTCCGGATGCCTATGTGGAGCACGGAAATGTGTCGGCATTAAGGGAGATGCTGGGAATCGACAGTGATTCTGTCATCCGGCGGATTTTTGAGGAATATTTGGATAAGGAGCGGCAGGATTCATGAAGGAACGGTTAGATGTGCTGCTGGTGAAGCGGAATCTGGCAGAGTCCAGGGAAAAGGCGACGGCGGTGATCATGTCGGGAATCGTCTATGTGGACGGCCAGAAGGAAGATAAGGCGGGCGCTTCCTTTTCGGAAACCGTACAGATCGAGGTGCGGGGAAGCACATTAAAATATGTGAGCCGCGGAGGGCTTAAGCTGGAAAAGGCCATGACCCGTTTCGGTATGACCCTGGAAGGAAAGATCTGTATGGATGTGGGCGCCTCCACCGGAGGCTTTACCGATTGTATGCTGCAAAACGGCGCAGGGAAGGTGTATGCCGTGGATGTGGGCCATGGACAGCTTGCATGGAAGCTTAGAAATGATGAGCGGGTAGTCTGTATGGAAAGGACCAATATCCGATATGTGACACCGGAGGATGTTGCCGATGAAATTCAGTTTGTGTCCATTGATGTGTCCTTTATTTCTCTCACCAAGGTTCTGGGGCCTGTGAAGGCGTTAATGGAGCCGGGCGGCGAGATGGTCTGCCTGATCAAACCACAGTTTGAGGCCGGGCGGGAAAAAGTTGGGAAAAAAGGCGTTGTGCGGGAAAAATCGGTTCATCTTGAAGTTATTGAGAGGGTGGCGGCCTTTGCGGGGAGTATCGGGTTTGAGGCGCTGCATCTGGATTTTTCCCCCATAAAGGGTCCGGAGGGAAACATTGAGTATCTTTTGCACCTTAAAAATCATACGGATGGAACGACGTTCTTAAATGATGGCGTGCAGGCCGGAGAAATTGTGGAGAGGGCCCACGATACACTGGATTAAATCACTGTGGGGGCAGGCGTATGAAAAATTTTTACATCGTTGTAAATGAAGAAAAGGATGGGCACAAAGCCGTAAGGCAGGCCATAGAAGAATACCTGGAAAGCCGCGGAGGGATCTGCCGGGCCTCCAGCGGCAAGTTTCATAAGGGAAGCAGATACACAGCCATATCAGATATTCCGGATGGGACGGAATGTGTAATCACTTTAGGCGGCGACGGGACTCTTATCCGGGCGGCCAGGGATCTGGCGGGAAGAGGGCTTCCCATCATCGGAATGAACCTGGGAGGTCTGGGATATCTGACCCAGATCAGCAGAGAAGGCGACATCAGAGAGCTTCTGGATGCGCTGCTTTTAAATCGCTACCAGGTGGAAGAGCGGATGATGTTAAAGGGGCGGGCTTACCATCGGGGAGAGCTGGTGACAGAGGACATCGCTTTAAACGATATTGTTATGACAAGAGAAGGCGATCTGAGAATTCTGAAATTTAAGATTTATGTGGACGGTCAGTTTTTATACGAATACAGCGCGGATGGAATGCTGGTGGCAACTCCCACCGGTTCCACGGCCTATAACCTTTCGGCGGGGGGGCCCATCGCCCAGCCGGATGGAAAGCTTTTAATCCTGACGCCGGTATGCCCTCATACGCTGACTTCCAGAACCATTGTGCTGGGACCGGAAAGCCGCATCCGGATTGAGATTTCTGCTGAAAATCAGGGGAAGCAGAATGCGGTTTTTGACGGCGACACCAGGGTTTTACTGGAACCGGGAGATTATATTGAAGTGGAAAGAGCACAGACGGTGACGCGGGTCATCAAGCTGGACAGCCGTTCGTTTCTGGATATTTTGAAGCACAAGATGTATAACGCATAGAAGGAAAACAGGGAAAGAGGTATTTCGCATGAAAGTGGACAGACACAGTAAGATTGTAGAGTTGATCGGAAAGTATCAGATCGAAACCCAGGAAGAGCTTGCGACGCGCTTAAAAGAGGCCGGATATCACGTGACCCAGGCGACGGTTTCCAGAGATATCCGGGAGCTGAAGCTCACAAAGGTGCAAAGGGACAATGGCCGTCAGTGCTATGCGGTCATGCAGCCCCACAAGGACTTCGGGGAGAAATATATCCGGATCCTGAGAGATTGTTTTGTCTCCATGGACATGGCACAGAATATCCTGGTGATTAAAACGGTATCCGGCATGGCCATGGCGGTGGCCGAGGCGCTGGATGTGATCGGATTCCATGAAATTGTGGGATGTGTGGCGGGGGACAATACCATTATGTGTGCCGTGCGTTCCGTGGATGACACGATTCTTCTGATGGATAAATTAAAGAAAATTATTGCCGAATAGAATTGAGGTGATTGGATGCTGCTTGGCTTACATGTAAAAAATCTGGCCCTGATTGAAAAGGCTGAGGTGGAATTTGCCGGGGGCTTAAACATACTGACCGGAGAAACCGGCGCAGGAAAGTCCATTATTATCGGTTCCATTGGACTGGCGCTTGGAGGAAAAGCATCAAAGGATATGATCCGACAGGGGGAGGAGAGCGCATATGTGGAGCTTATCTTTTCCGTGGAGGATGAAAAGAAAAAACAGGCACTGAAAAGTCTGGACATTGTTTTGGATGAGGAAAATACTCTTATTGTTTCCAGAAAGATTACACAGGCCAGAAGCGTAAGTCGTATCAATGATGAGACGGTAACGGCATCGCGCCTTCGGGCAGTTACCGGCCTTCTTTTGGATATTCATGGACAGCATGAACATCAGTCACTTCTTCACAGGCAAAAACATCTGGAAATTCTGGACGAATATTCCCGGAGCGAAACTGAAAATTTAAAAAAACAGACAGCGGACGGATATCGGCGCTATCTGGAGTTAAAAGAAAAGCTTGCCGGCTTTTCCCTGGATGAGGAAGGGAGAAAGAGGGAGGCGGATTTTTTGCGGTTTGAAATTGAAGAAATTGAACAGGCGGGAATCCGTCCGGGAGAAGAGGAGGAGCTTTCGGCCAGATATCGGAAATTTTCTCATGGACAGAAGATTATCCAGTGTATGCAGGAAGCTTATGAGGCTGTGGATGGAGAAACCATTGGCAGGGC
Source organism: uncultured Clostridium sp. (assembly GCA_947643685.1). GTDB lineage: Bacteria > Bacillota > Clostridia > Lachnospirales > Lachnospiraceae > CANRXD01. Next base: position 6,719 of record CANRXD010000049.1, read on the forward strand.
CGTGAGAAATGTGGAAAGCGTAGTGGCCTATGATGAAAATTTAAGGGAAATTCTGGAAGGACTTTCTGATGCAGAGAGCATTTTAAGTGATTTAAACAGATCCATTTCCGATTATATGAATGAAATGGAGTTTAATGAGGAAGAATTTAAAGAAACAGAAGAAAGGCTGGATTTTGTGCGCGGTCTTATGGCTAAGTACGGAAAAACGGAAGAAGCCGTTCTTTTGAACCTGGAGGAAAAGAAGAAACGGCTGTCGGAGCTGGAGCATTATGATGAGCTGGCGGCAGAAGCGAAGCTTGCTTTTAAACGTCAGGAAGCTGTTATGGAAGAGCTTTGTGAAGAGCTTTCCAAAAGGCGGCAAAAAGCGGCCGGGATTTTGGAAGAGAGAATTACCGCAGAGCTTCTGGATCTCAATTTCCTTCATGTGGATTTTAAAATTGAGCTTCGGCGGCTGGAGCATTTCACAGCCCAGGGCTTTGATGAAGCAGAGTTTTTAATTTCCACCAACCCGGGCAGTATTCCGCCGAGGCCTCTTTTTGAGGTGGCGTCCGGAGGTGAGCTTTCCAGAATTATGCTGGCGATCAAGACTGTTCTGGCCGATACGGATGATATTCCCACTCTGATTTTCGATGAGATTGATACAGGGATCAGCGGGCGGACGGCGCAAAAGGTGTCGGAGCGGCTTTCTTATATTGCGAAACGGCATCAGGTGTTATGCATCACCCATCTTCCGCAGATCGCCGCCATGGCGGATACACATTTTGAAATCAAAAAGGACGTGGAGGACGGAAGAACCACTACCAGAATCTGCCGCTTAAAGGAGACAGAACAGGTTGAAGAACTTTCCAGGATTCTGTCCGGAGCGGAGGTTACCGATAAAGTAAGGGAAAGCGCCAGAGAAATGAAACGGCTGGCGAATGAATGGAAAGAAACTGCGAAAAAATGACAGGGTGAAAAAAGAAAATGGTCACATACTAGGAGAGGAGCCAATCAATGCCCTCTCCTTTTTGTGCGTTAGCAATCAGAAGGGCGGAAGGGTTCTGGAACGGACTCGCGTTGTGCTTGCACAAAAGAGAGGCCGTTTCAGAACCCTTCCATGCGGCGGATGCCGCATCATCCGTCCGGGGTTCCCGGACGGATGGGCCCAGGCGGACAGCCCGGCTGACAGATCCCGGGACAGGTGGACTCGAGCGGAAAGCCTGACTGGAAGATCCGGGGACGGACGGACCTGAGCGGAAAGCCCGGCTGGAAGGCCCCGGACAGATGAACCCGGGGATAACCAGAGCAGTCGGAGCGGATAATCCGGAAGAATCAAGCGGACAAAAACAGGGCAGAATCAATATAGACGAGGAGGTTTTGCCGTGACAAGAAAGGAAAGGCTGCATAAGATTCTGGTCGGTATTTTCTGGGTTTCTCTGGTTTTCACAGGTGCGTTTGCATGGATTTATATGCAGCATGCAGTGCCGGACCGTTTGAATCTTGTGGTAAGTGAAGAAGAAATTTTCCATTTTTCCCTGCCGCCCGGAGTGACGTTAGAGAGTGAAAGCGAAGAGGTGGTTCTGGGAAATTCATCCAATATTCCGGCAGGAAAGGTCCGCCTCCAGGCGGCAGAGCCGGTTTCCATGTATGGGGCATCTGAGGGAAGCTATCAGGTGGGGATGAAGCTTTTTGGAATCATCCGCATGAAGGATATTCAGGTGGATGTGGTGGATGGCATGTATGCCGTCCCCTGTGGGACTCCTGTGGGAATCTATCTGAAATCCAAAGGGATCATGGTGATCGGAACCGGTGAGATTGTAAACGATGCCGGAAATGTGGTGGAGCCGGCATTTGGAATACTGAAGTCCGGAGACTATATTGAAAAGGTCAACGGCCAGGAGATGAACGACAAAAAC
>CANRXD010000050.1 GCA_947643685.1 uncultured Clostridium sp.
TGTTTCTAATGCCCTGGCAGCATCAATATACCCCCTGTCACAAAAATCCTTTGCAAGTGCAAATCCATCTTCAAGATAAAAACTCAGCTTCCTGGTACCGCTGTTGACTTTGTCAAAAGCCTCTTTCTGTCTTCCTTCCGCATAAAGAGGATAAAAACCTTTTGCAATCGCCAGGGTTTTTATGGAAATATCATTGTTGGAAATAATCGGGGTGATTCCCTCAGAAACAAAGTAGTCACATACGCTTTCCCATTCGCCGAGGTTTGCCGGTACGGATTGCCCGTGCTGTTTGAGCAAATCCAGATTGCAGTACATACCAAAAGCCGATACGGTTGTAGGCACCCAGTAGATTCTTCCGTCCGGCGACTGCATCTGGCTGAGCATACTTTCGGAAAAATCATTCTGCTCCACCAGATCCGTCAAATCCGCAAGACTGCCATGGTCAGAAAACAAAAGCCCGGTATCATGATTGATCATAAAAACATCATCCAGACGTCCCGCATTCTCCCTGCTTACCAGGGCGCTGTAATAGTCGGCTCCTTTTATGCTTTCATAAGATATGCTGATATCCGGATTCATTTCCATATACTCAGTGAGGATATCCTCAATCACTTCCACGTTTGCCGGTTCATATTTATTGCCAAAGAATAAAAGCCTGTGACTGGCCTCATCCGGCACCTCATAATTAACCACTTCATTTTTTGTCCCACAGCCTGTCAGGACCAGTAAAACTGCTGATATTCCAATAATCAGATGCCTGTGTTTTCCCATTATGAATCCTCCCGTAAAATGTCACTTTCTATCCTCTTATCGTGTAACATTATCAAAGCCGTCACGGATGAAGCGCGCTGTTCTTCCGTCCTTCTTCTAACGCCCTGTTGCAGGCTTCGTCAATCGCCTTCGCACATTCCTGCGGCGTCACCGATCTGGCAAGCAGGTTGTGGATATTTGGCCAGAACACGCTGCGGACAGACGTATTGCTCCCCTGCCAGTTGGGGCTGTTGTTCATAAAGTCCACGACATTTACCTGATTGTCCATAAACTCATTCAGCATGACGATCTTATCCTGCCATCGCCCGGACACAGATCTGCATGCCGGCAGGTTTCCGGCAGACAGATCCATCCACCGGGGCGTATCGTAGATATATTTGATGAACGCTTTTGCCGCCGCAAGCTTCGCCTCGTCTCCGTTGTCGAAGACCTCGAATCCCGTTACAAAAGAAGTTGCGTTGCCGCCCGGAAAATTCACGAATCCATAATCGTCGATATTGTCATACAGGATGATGTTGGCGTTATTATATAAGAACACAGCCAGCTTTCCGCTGCCGAACAGGTCGCTGTAATCCACAAGTTCCAGGTTTTCCGGATGGGGAGGATACCAGCCCCTGCCGATGCCGTTCTGAAGCCACGCAAGCGCTTCCACTGTCTTTTCATCTTCGCAGTTAAAGTTTCCGTTTTCGTCAAAAATCCCGCCTCCAAAGGCGCGCATCATGGTCATAATGTGGGTGTCTCCCTGGTTGTTTTTCCCGTACATCATCATCGGATAGCATCCGTCGGGAAGCTTATCGGCAAGCTGGTCTAAAACCGTGTTCCATTCCTCCATGCTCCAGGTCTGGATGGTGCGGTCCACATTGGCATATTCCTCCAGCCCGCACGCGGCGAACAGGCTTTTATTATAAATCAGGACGTTCTGCATACTTAAATAGGGCATCATATAGGTTTTTCCGTCCGTCATGCTCATTTTCCACAAAGCCTCATCCACATCCGCCCGCAGTTCGTCGGAGATGATATCGTCCAACGGAACAACCCTGCCCGAATGCAGATAGGACGCCATATTAAAATACCCTTCGTAAAGGATGTCAGCGGCGTCATCCGTATCAAATTTATCAGAAATTGCCTGAATCTCGTTTATATATTCAAATGTCTGCACCTGAATCGTCACGTCAGCATCCTCATACTGTGCGGCAAAAGCTTCCCCCGCCGCTTTCAGGAAGTCTTCCGCCACATCCATTTCCGGATCGGCAACGGCATTCATCGCCAGGGGCGGCGCTTTAATAATCAGTGTCACATCCTCTTTCTTCGCGGTTTTACCGGAACTGCATCCCGCAAGAGTACCCATACACATGGCTGATGCCAGCAGAATCACAAGCAGCTTCTTTTTCATTCATCAATTCCTCCGTTATTACCAGTTTTTCCTTCCCTGTTTAATCTTTTTCAGCATCGCATTGACATTGATCGGTTTTGTCAGGAAGTCGTCCATGCCGCTCGATAACGCCTGCTCCCTGTCCTCCTGAAAGCTGTTCGCAGTACAGGCATAAATCAGGACGGTCTTTGCGTCCTCTCTGTCCAGAGCGCGAATCGTTCCTGCCGCCGTGCACCCGTCCATGACCGGCATCTGCATATCCATCAGGATAATGTCGAACTCCCCGGGCGCGGACTCTGCAAAAAGATGAACCGCTTCCTCACCGTTCCTGGCATATGCAGTCTCAAACCCCTCCATCTTCAAAATTTCCAAAAGCACCTCCGCGTTCAGCTCCACGTCCTCCGCTACCAGGATCTTGAGCGAACGTCCCGTTTCTTCTCCGTGATTCAAATTTGTGTTATCTTCATTTTCACCGGTTTCCTGCAGGCTGTCCGGTATTCCATCCACCAGGGCGGACGGTATCGCCACCGTAAAGACGCTGCCCGCCCCCAGTTCGCTTTCCACGGAAATCTTTCCGCCCATGGCGTCGGTCAGCAGCTTGCTGATTGTCATACCAAGTCCCGTACCCTTGACTCCGGCAGAAACGTTATTTTTTTCCTGACTGAAAGAATCAAAAATTTTTCCGAGATATTCCTTTGAGATTCCGATCCCCGTATCCGCACACTGATAGGTGGTGACCACATGAGCGTCGTCCGTCTTTTTCTGTCGGACAGACACGGTAATGGAGCCGCCCGCAGGCGTAAACTTTGCCGCGTTTCCGATGATATTCATTAAAATCTGCTTGGTTCTGACCGCATCGCCCACCACACAGGGCACAGAAACGTCCTTTTCCATAATCAGCTTCACACCGCGGTTCTCAATATTGTCCTTCTGCATGGCGCAGACCTCGTCCACCAAATCATTTACAAGGAATGGTTCGCATGCCAGATCGATCTTGTCTGCCTGCAGCTTCGAGAGATCCAGAATGTCATTGACCAGAGACAACAGGTAATGCGCCGTACTGTCAGACTTATGAAGCCAATCTCTGATCTGTTCTTTCTGGCCGTCATCATTGATATGCACTGTGATCAGATGGTTTAAGCCGAGCAGACCATTTAAGGGCGTGCGGATTTCGTGGCTCATGTTGGAGAGGAACTCTTTCTGGTAGCGCGCCCGCTCCGTTGCCCGTATCACCTTTCTCTGGTTCACCATCATCAGCAGAATCATCACGCCGACAACCGCCATGCAGCCGATCAGCATACCCGTGCTCATTGCGATGAAATCTCCTAACTGTTCGTTAAACACTTCCTCGTCGACCAACATGACAAAATACAACGGAAGATCATCGTCAAACGGAATCAGGTAAAAAAACTTCCTGTCCCCCTGATAGACATGGTAAAATCCAAACGTTTCCCTGTTTTTTATTTTCTCTGCGATTTCCTCATTCGTCAGCTCCGAGCTGTCCGCATCAGCGATATGGCGATACAGATTGTTCGTGCTGTTTAAGTAGATATCTTTATTATTGTCGATGATATAATTGCCATCCATATCGATCAGAGTGCTGTACCCGCGCCCTGTCCCGTTTTCCTCCCTGAAATTTTCGATCACCATGCGATCCTGTATCAGCGTAATGTCGCTGATACCGATCAGAGCAAGCATTTTTTCCCCCTGCACCTCGTAATCCGTAAGCCGGATGCCGTACAAAAGGCTCTCCCTGGCGATAAATCCACCGCTGATCTTATCGTCGAAGCGTACAAATACCCTCTCTTCCCCATTCTCAAAATAGGGGAGGATATTCATGTTTCTGCCCAGAATGTCGCTGCCGGGAGTGAATGTGACGTAGGTATTCGTATAAACGGTTCCATCTTCCGCGAGGAGATAAATTGCGCGGAATCTGCTTGTGGCGCACTCTAAGTTCATCCGCTCCTCCACTTCCTCGATCGTCCGGCAGTCATAGCTTACAAAACGGTCGGAAACTGCCGCAAGATCCTCCCAGCAGATGTCAATATAACTCCTGATCATTGCCTTATCATGCTCTGCCAGCTCATTGATGGCATTGATAATATTGTTCGATACCGAACGGTTCATTTGCCCCGTAAAAAAGAATGTAATCAGACAGACAACGGCCACCGTGACGGCAATCGCCGGCACATAAAAAATAAGACGACTTTTGTGCTTCTTCAATATCCCCACTCCTGTTACAAAAATGCTGTGAAAAACGCTGTTCTTTCGGTTTCCGATGGCCTCAGGCCCCTCGTATCCCTCCCGGTCCGCCGGTTCTCCATAAAGCAGATTCTGAATTGGCTGGTTTCTATGTCTGCCTGACATGCAAAAAGGATGTTGTTCTGCGCCTTCAATGCAGACAGCATCCTTTTTTCACAACTTATATATCCGTTTATGCCCTCTCCATTCCCCCGGATGCCAGAATGGCACAGCCCCAGACAGATGGCAGAATGCAAAAATCAGTCATCGTTTTCCTGGCTTTCGGTGACAGTGAAAGTAAATCTCTTTCTTGCCATTTCATCGCTCGCCAGATACTCGTCATAAGTTGTAATCTTATCTACCAGCTGTCCGTTGATGATTTCCATAATACGATTTGCCGTGGTCTCGACCACCTGATGGTCACGGGAAGAGAAAATCATCACTCCGGGAAATTTCTTCATTCCATTGTTCAATGCAGTGATGGACTCCATGTCGAGATGGTCCGTAGGCTCATCAAACATCAGCACATTGGCACCGGAAATCATCATCTTCGACAGCATGCAGCGTACTCGCTCTCCTCCGGAAAGAACCTTAACCTTCTTTACTCCGTCCTCACCCGCAAAAAGCATTCTTCCCAGGAAGCCCCTGACATAGGTTACATCCTTTTCCGGAGAATACTGTGTCAGCCAGTCCACGATGGTATCGTCATTTTCAAACTCTGTACTATTATCTTTGGGAAAGTAGGCCTGTGTAGTGGTCAGCCCCCATTTGTAGTTACCGGAATCCGGCTCCATTTCTCCTGAAAGAATCTTAAACAGTGTGGTCTTTGCAAGTTCATTGGGGCCAACCAGTGCCACTTTGTCCTCACGTCCCAGGGTAAAGGAAATATTATCTAAAACCTTTACACCGTCAATGGTCTTGGTGAGATTTTCCACTGTAAGCACTTCATTTCCGATCTCACGGAACGGGCGAAAATCAATATATGGATACTTTCTGCTGGACGGCTTGATCTCATCCAGCTCAATCTTTTCCAGGGCCCTCTTTCTGGATGTGGCCTGCCTGGACTTGGAAGCATTGGCGGAGAATCTCTGGATGAATTCCTGTAACTCCTTGATTTTTTCCTCCTTCTTCCTGTTGGCTTCCTTCATCTGCTTGATCATAAGCTGACTGGATTCGAACCAGAAGTCGTAGTTACCTGCATAAAGCTGGATTTTTCCATAGTCAATATCTGCAATCTGGGTACATACCTTATTTAAAAAATAGCGGTCATGGGATACCACGATGACTGTATTCTCAAAATTAATAAGGAATTCTTCCAGCCATGCAATGGCATCCAGATCCAGATGGTTCGTGGGCTCATCCAGAAGAAGAATATCAGGATTTCCGAACAGCGCCTGAGCCAGAAGCACCTTAACTTTCAAGGGACCTGTGAGCTCTTTCATCTGTTTGTAATGGAATTCTGTATCCACCCCAAGTCCGTTCAGAAGATTTTCCGCATCGGACTCCGCTTCCCATCCGTTCATAGAGGCGAATTCACCTTCCAGCTCAGCGGCCCTGATACCATCCTCATCGGTAAAATCTTCCTTCATATAAATTGCGTCCTTTTCCTTCATAATGTCGTACAGACGCTGATTTCCCATGATTACTGTATCCAGAACGGTAAACTCGTCGTATTTAAAGTGGTCCTGCTGTAAAAAAGAAAGACGCTGTCCGGGTGTAATGGCAATCTCACCGCTTGTCGGCTCCAGTTTACCGGAAAGAATCTTTAAAAACGTAGATTTTCCGGCACCATTGGCACCAATCAGGCCATAACAGTTTCCTTCTGTAAATTTGATGTTTACATCCTCAAATAATGCTTTCTTTCCGACGCGGAGCGTCACATTATTGGCACTAATCATTTTCTCAAATCTCCTTCCGCTGAAAAGAGGGGGCAAATTGTCCCCTCATCAGTTACGCTCTTATTCTATTAGGAATTCCTTGATTTTGCAAGGTTTTTTCCAAATATTTTTGTTTTTCAGCCCATCCGGGAATTTTCCCTGATTTATGGTAACAGTTCAGCCTTACCCGGAATCTTCATAAGACGGATGTCACAGACTTCTTGTCCGCGGTACGCGGGCAAGAAGATGCAGGGCTGAAGTGTTACGATTTATGAGCTCCGGAGCGGTCCTATATAACACAGGAAAAGCTATTGAAAAAGACCGCCCCTTATGGGACGGTCCTCTCATTTTGTCTCATCTGAATATTACAGCTTAACTACATTAACAGCACGAAGCTTCTTGCTGTTCTTCGGATCCTGCTCTGTATCGAAAGTAACCTTCTGGCCCTCTTCCAGAGTCTTAAAGCCCTCGCCAACGATTGCAGAGAAATGTACAAATACATCATCACCGCCATTGTCGTTGGAAATAAATCCGTAACCTTTCTCAGAATTGAACCACTTAACTGTACCGTTGTTCATTTTGGTACCTCCATAATAAAATATTTTGTTCCGCATTGCCGCCCTTCAATAAATCCCCCTACATCTCTGTCGGTCCTTTATCAAGAAAACTCACATGAATTTGTAATTCATTTTAACGTGCAAATGACTTACAAAATTGCATGTGAGTTCAATAGTGCATCGGAATTAATTTAACAATAGCACACTTTTCTCTGCATGTCAATCGTAATTTTCCCTAAAATCTACCGAAAATATCAACCAGCCACGCCAGACGTTCCGCATGTCCTTTGTTCAGCTCACCGGGTCTCATTCTCCAGCGCCAGTTTCTCCCAACCGTCCCTGGCGTGTTCATTCTGGCCCAGTTATCCAGCTTTAAAACATCCTGAGCCTGGAAAATCACCACACTGGCCACCGAGGCATAGGAAGTGAACATAACACGATCCACTATTTCATGCTGATGGGCAACTCCCAGATAATCAACAATGTACTGCAGCTCCCACCACTGACGGGCCTCCGGTTTGAAATAACCAACCAGCGTCTCGTTATCATGGGTCCCGCCGTAAACCACAGTATTGGGAGAATACATATGAGGAAGATGCTCATTGAAGCGGTCGCCGCTGAAAGCAAATTCAATGATTTTCATTCCCGGATATCCTGTGTCCTCCAGGAGCTTTTTTACCTCCGGAACAGAAATTCCCAAATCCTCGGCAATGATCTTTGTATCGCCGATGACCATATCAATCGCATCCGTAAGCTTCTTTCCCGGTCCCTTCATCCACTCGCCAATTTTTCCGTCCTCGGCTCCGGCCGGAATTGTATAATACTGCACTACACCGATGAAATGGTCAATGCGGACCACATCATAAAGTCTCGCAGAAGCCCTCATACGCTCCTTCCACCAGGCAAAATCAGTCTTTTCCTGCATATCCCAGCGATATAAGGGGTTCCCCCAAAGCTGTCCGGTTTCGCTGAAGGCATCCGGCGGCACACCGGCTACTTTAATGGGCGTCAGATTTTCCTCATCAAGAAGAAACAGCTCCGGATGCGTCCACACATCCGAACTGTCCAGTGCCACATAAATGGGAATATCTCCAATAATAGAAATCCCCTGTTCATTGGCATAAGCCCGCAGCTTCTTCCACTGCTGGAAAAATTTATACTGGAGGAATTTCCAAAATTCAATTTCGTCTTTTAGCTCCTCCTTATATTTTTCCACTGCCTCTTTCTTTCTAAAGCGGATATCCTCCGGCCATGCCAGCCATTCCTGGTTGTTAAAATGGATTTTTAAAGCCATATAAAAGGCATAATCATTGAGCCAGTACCAGCTCTCCATGCAGAATTTTTCGTATCCCTCTTCCTCTTTAAATTCGCTGCGGGCATATGCTTTTTTCAGGAGCGGGAAACGGTACCAGAACACTGCATCATAGGCAACCTGCGTCTCATCTTCTCCCCAGTAGCAGGCATTAATCTCATCCTGGGTTAAAAGTTCTTCTTGTACCAGAGTATCCAGATCAATAAAATACGGATTCCCTGCAAAAGCAGAAAAAGACTGATAAGGGCTGTCCCCCTGGCTGGTAGGACCAACCGGAAGCACCTGCCAGTATTTCTGGCGGGCCTGTTTTAAAAAATCAACAAAATCATAAGCTGCTTTCCCAAAAGTACCGATACCGTAAGGAGACGGCAGGCTGGAAACCGGCATCAAAATTCCGGCACCGCGTTCTAACATGGTTTTCATACT
>CANRXD010000051.1 GCA_947643685.1 uncultured Clostridium sp.
CAGATAAAAGCTCCAGGGGATAGGTCCCCAGTGGAAAATCGGGTAGGTGCTGGACCAGACCTGCATGGATCCCATTTCAGCGATGTGGGGGTCACTGGCATAGAGAATCCATTCACAGAAGGAGTAAAAGAGGATGTCGGCTGCAAGCCCGGCAGTGAACATCATGCTGCTCCATGCAAAATCTGAATACCTGGGCTTTTCATTTTCACCACCCAGCCGGATAGAGCCATATCTGGAAAAAGCCAGATAGAGGGATAAAAGAAAGATTCCAAGGCCGATTACTAAATAGCAGAGGCCAAAGGTGTCTCCGAGCAGAGCACGAAGCTGATCCAGAATCTGTTTGGAGCCGTCCGGAGCTGCAATAAAGCTGATACATAAAAACAGGATCAGACAGAAGGGAATGAGAACGGTACTCCAGTCAATTTTATCTCGTAATTTCATATTCACACCTCGATGTTCAATTTTTGAAATAATAATTAGATATTGAACATTATAGCATCGAAGGAAGGAAAATGCAAGGAAAAAATGAGCCGGTGCCGAAAGGCCGGAAAGGGTTGAAGGTTCAGGAAACAGATGATATAATAAATAGACATCGGGCAACCAAGCCGGTATGAGCAAAAAAGCCATGCGAACGGAGTGAACAGGGCGATTTGCGAATACTGGCGGCGATTGCGGGGGTGCAAAGCACGGAGCAATCAACTTTTATGCATTTTGCAGGAGAAATGGAGAGAGCATGAAAATGAAAATGACAATGAAAATGAAAAAAGTCACAGGCCTGACGCTGTCGGCAGTCCTTGCCGCTTCCATGAGCATCACATCTTTTGCCTTTTACCAGCAGCCGGCCAGTAAAAAGGGACTTCTGATTTCACAGCAGGAGCTGTTTGATGATGTTCTGGAGCTTGGAGTGGATCAGGTAATCTGCAACCAGGCATCCAACCAGAATCCGGATGCGTATCTTCCGCTGGCAAAAAACTGCAAGAACAGCCAGGTTACTTTGACTATGATTCTTTTAAACAGGAGCGGTGCAAAGGATCCAAACCTGCTTCCGGTTTCCAGTCCTGTGGATGGCGTGGGAAATTATGCATTTAATTCCGCGACTCCGGAGGGCGAGCAGGCAGTGCGGAATTATGCCAGAACTCTGGCCGGTGTTTATGGGGATTATGTTTCCAACTGGGTGATCGGAAACGAGGTCAATGACGCGGCTCTCTGGGATTACAATGGAATTTCCGACATGGATGAGCATGCCGCTGGCTATGCAAAAACCTTCCGGATTTTTTATGATGAGATCAGGGCGGTGAATCCTGAGGCCAGGGTGTTTATTCCCTTTGATATGCGATGGAGGGCTACCAACGATCCTTTAAGATATACGGTTCAGGACTATCTGCCGAAGCTCAACGCCCTGCTTAAGGACACAGAGTACGGTATTGCATGGCATCCGTATCCGGTTCATTTCTTTACGAAGCCGGAATTTCTGGATGATGATGGAATTTCCTTTGATATCAATACCACACCGAATATCAATATGAAAAATCTGGACCTTCTGACCACTTATATGCAAAATGCAGATATGCTGGCACCTGATGGAAACGTCCGTCATTTAATCCTTTCCGAACAGGGCTTCACTTCCGCCTGCGAGAACGGAGAGGAGCGCCAGGCAGAGGCTATCAGAGCCGCCTATGAAATCGCAAAGAAAAATCCTTATGTGGATGGTTTTTATCTGGTCCGCCAGGTGGATGCCAGAAGCCAGGAGGAGGCTGGCGGCGCTTTCGGGCTCTGGACGAGAGATCCCAGTGCATCCCGTGATGAGACTCCCCTGGCAAAAAAGAAGGCATGGTATACGTACCAGTCACTGGAAGAGTAGGCAGGTATGAAACCGTTGAAAAACAGACTGATTGAATTGAGCGTAATTATAGGTGGAAATCTGATCCTCGCGTTTGCAACGGCATTCTTTATTTTACCATATAACATTGTTACCGGTGGTGTGGCCGGTATTGCTGTGGTTCTGGAACCGCTGTTCCATATTCCGGCCCAGTGGACGATCAATGGCGTGGTGGTGATCATGTTTATCATAGGCACGATCTGCCTTGGAAAAGAATTTGCCATGAAAACGGTCATAAGCTCCATTGCCTATCCTTTGTTTCTGAATCTGATCATGGCATTTCCGGTTTCCATGCCAACGGATCTGGACCCGATTCTGGCCAGCCTGTACGGAGGAATTTTCACAGGAGCCGGAGTGGGGATTGTGATGCGTATGGGCGCCAGTACAGGCGGAATGGATATTCCTCCGTTAGTGATTCACAAGTACACCAGGCTTCCGCTTTCCAGACTGGTATTTATTACAGATGTGCTGACTGTGGCCCTGGGGCTTATTGCCTATGGCATCAATAATGTTTTGATTGGTCTGATTTCCGTGTATGTGGGAAGCCGGGTGATTGACATGGCCCTTACCTTTGGTGCCAGGCATTCCAAATCCCTGGAGATTATCTCCAGCAAATATGAGAAGCTTCTGCCGTATATTCATGACAACCTGTACCGGGGATCTACCATCATTGAGGCGGAGGGAGGCTATACAAAGGAAAAGAGGAGAATTCTCCTTACGGCCGTTTCTTCCAACCAATACAATAAGCTGATGCAGTATATTTATTCTGTGGACAGCGAAGCTTTTGTTATTGTTCATGATGTTCTGGAAGTCCAGGGATACGGGTTCACCTATGAATAAAGGGAAGCAGGGAAAGTTCTGGCGGGAAAGCAAACTTTATAACGTGTCAGGCACCTTTGGGGGCAATCAATGGGACTTAAGAATCTTCACCGCAGAAACCAAAAAATGTGGGAAAATTAAGCCGGATTCTTAATTTTTGTATTGTAAGAAAACGGGCCTTCGATTATAATAAAGGCATAAGGTAACAGCTTCCGGAAGGCTGGAAGCAAAAAAATCATAGAATGAAATAGAAATAGGAGGAGATAAGACATGAAACCATATCGTGAAATGTCGAAGGAAGAGCTCGCTTCATTAAAAGAGCAGTTAACGGCTGTTTACAAAGAGTATCAGGGCAAGAATTTAACCCTGAATATGGCGCGTGGTAAGCCGAGCCCTGCACAGCTTGACCTTTCCCTGCCCATGTTAGACGTATTAAACAGCAAAAGCGATTTCAATACGGCTGACGGTGATGTGAGAAACTATGGTGTTCTTACAGGCCTTCAGGAAGCCAAGGAACTGATGGGTGCAATGATGGACGCCCCTGCAGAGAACGTGATTATGTACGGAAGCGCAAGCCTTACTCTTATGTATGATACCGTATCCCGTTCCTATACTCATGGCGTAATGGGAAGCACTCCGTGGTGCAAATTAGACAAAGTGAAATTCCTCTGCCCGGTTCCCGGATATGACAGACACTTTGCAATTACCCAGTTCTTTGGAATTGAAATGATTAATATTCCGCTCCATGATGATGGCCCGGATATGGACCTGGTGGAGAAGTATGTAAATAATGATGAGGCTGTAAAGGGTATCTGGTGCGTACCGCTTTATTCCAACCCCTCCGGTCAGTGCTATTCTGATGAGGTTGTAAAGCGCTTCGCAAATTTAAAGCCGGCGGCTAAGGATTTCCGTATTTTCTGGGATAACGCTTATTGTGTACATCATCTGTACCCGGATCATCCGGAGCATGTTCTGGAGATTCTTTCCGAGTGTGAAAAGGCCGGAAATCCGGATATGGTTTACAAATTTGGCTCCACCGCGAAGGTTACCTTCCCGGGTGCAGGTATCTCCGCTATTGCCACTTCCAAGGCAAACATTGAAGATATCAAGAAGCAGATGAACAACCAGTTAATCAGCCATGATAAGATCAACCAGCTCCGTCACGTTCGTTTCTTCAAGAATCTGGATGGAATCAAGGCTCATATGGCAAAGCACGCAGAGCTTCTTCGTCCGAGATTCGAGGCAGTTGATGAAATTCTTAACAGAGAGCTGGCAGGTCTTGAGATCGGTACCTGGACAAAGCCCAATGGCGGATATTTTGTATCCTTTGATTCTCTTGACGGATGTGCAAAGGCAATCGTTGCCAAGTGTAAAGAAGCTGGCGTTGTTATGACAGGCGCAGGCGCTACATACCCCTATGGCAAGGACCCGAAAGACAGCAATATCCGTATTGCTCCGTCCTTCCCGTCTCTGGAGGATTTAAAGATGGCTGCCGAAATCTTCTGCGTATGTGTGAAGCTGGTAAGTATTGATAAGCTTTTGGAGGCATAATTAACTGTAATAATAAAAATAAAGGGACCGGGGCCGTTTTTCGGCCTTTGGTCCCTTTACTTTTTGTCCCGGCTATACTAAAATGTAAGAAATTGTCCAAAAGAGTACTCCAAAAGTATGCGGGAGGATGAAAAAGTGGAGAAAATAAAAGAAGGTGCAGTGAAAGAGGGAATTGCCTACCTGGTCTTCGGTGTGCTGACGACGGTGATTGACTATGTGATTTCCAACGCACTGTTTTATGCCGGACATATGGCTTCTGTTCCGTCTCAGACCATTGGCTGGGTAGCGGCCGTATTGTTTGCTTTTGTGACCAATAAGTGGTGGGTATTCAGAAGCCATACCCTGGTTCCTGCCGAGGTGTGGAGAGAATTCGTATCCTTTGTTCTCTGCCGGGTGGTGACCTTTTTATTCAATCTGGCAGCAATTTTTGTAATGGTAGATTTGATGAAACTGGAGTTTTTTATCTGTAAGCTTCTGATTTCAGTGGTGGTGGTGATTTTAAATTATGTGTTCAGCAAAATCCTCATATTTGCCCATAAGAAAGAAAAATAAAGGAGTATTCCCTGATGGAACAAAATGAGCTAAAAAATATTTATACAGAGACAAAGACAGCTCCCGGGGAAAAAAGGAAAAAATTCCACAGGTCCGGTTCGTCTTTGATTCGGCCGGGGGACGGGCTTCTGGTGGCCTTTTTTGTGCCGGTTGTCATAATGATTATTATTTTTATCCAGAGGGGAATTTTCCCGTTTGGAGAGGAGAGCTTTCTGCGGACAGATATGTACCATCAGTATGCTCCCTTCTTTTCTGAATTTCAATATAAGCTGAGAAATGGCGGGAGCCTTTTATATAGCTGGGATGTGGGAATGGGAGTCAATTTTGCGGCTTTGTATGCCTACTATCTGGCCAGTCCTTTCAACTGGCTTCTGATTTTATGCCCAAAGGCCTATATTATCGAGTTCATGAGTTATATGATCGTTCTGAAAATCGGCCTGTCCGGCTTAAGCTTTGCCTGGTATTTGAAAAAGCACTGCCGCGGTAATTCGGTTGGCGTTGGCTTTTTCGGGATATTCTATGCTCTTTCCGGTTACATGGCGGCATACAGCTGGAATATTATGTGGCTGGACTGTATCATTCTGTTTCCGCTGATCGTTATGGGGCTGGAAAGACTGGTGAAAAAGGAAAGAGGATTCCTTTACTGTATTACCCTGGGACTTTCTATTCTGTCCAACTACTATATCTCCATCATGACCTGCATTTTCATGGTCCTGTATTTTGGGGCTCTTCTGATTCTGGAAAAACCAGGCCCTGTGAAAAAGTATGTGATGGCCTGCGTCCGGTTTGGGATCTATTCTCTTCTTTCCGGTGCCCTGGCTGCCTTTGTGCTCTTGCCGGAGGTTTATGTATTGAAGACCACCGCCTCAGGAGATATTAACTTCCCGAAGACTTTAAGCTCATATTTTCCGATTTTTGACATGCTTGCCCGCCATATTGGCAATGTGGAGACGGAAATTGGTCTGGATCACTGGCCGAATATTTACTGCGGAGTGGCGGTGTTAATGTTTTTCCTTTTATATCTGGCATGCAAAAAAATTTCTGTGAAGGAAAAGGCCGTGTATTGCGGTATGCTTTTGATTTTTTTTGCAAGCTTTTCCGTCAACGCCTTAAACTTTATGTGGCACGGGTTCCACTATCCCAACAGTCTGCCATGCAGACAGTCCTTTATTTATATCTTTTTGATGCTTTTCATGTGTTTTAGGGCTTTCATGCATCTGAGGACCACACCAAAACGTCATGTGGCTTTGGCGTACTGGGGAAGTATCTGCTTTGTGATTCTGGCAGAAAAACTTGTGGAGCAGGAGCATTTCCATTTCTCTGTTTATTATGTGGCAATTCTGTTTTTGTCCATGTATGCAGGACTGATTTATTTGTATAGAAGAAAGCGGCGTGAAACGGCACTTTTTCTGGCTTTGGCAGTGGTGTCCATTGAGGCGGCTGTCAACACCACAGTGACCAGTGTGACCACCACCAGCCGGGAGGCATACACAAGGGACAACAAGGATGTGATCTCTCTGGTGGAAGGACTTCAGCCTGCCGGAGATTTTTACAGGATTGAAAAGGAGACAAGAAAAACGAAAAATGATGGGGCATGGATGAACTTCCCGTCAGTGTCTCTGTTTTCATCAACGGCCAATGCGGATCTGACTAAGTTCTTCAAACGCCTTGGCTGTGAGGCATCTACCAATGCATACAGCATCACAGGCAGCACCCCTTTTGTGGACAGCCTGCTTTCCGTGAAGTATGCCCTGTATTCTGAAGCTGTGTCCGGTACGGATCTTGTCCGCAATGTGGCGGAAAGCGGCGGAACCTATCTTTGTGAAAACCGCTATACACTTCCGCTGGGCTTTGTGATATCCCCGGATGTGGAGGATAACTGGCAGTATGCCATGGATAATCCGGCAGAGGTGCAGAATGACCTGTGTCTGATTCTGGGAAGTGATGATGTACTGGTTTCCGTAGACAGTGAATCTTCTGGTTCCACATGCAGATTTACTGCGGATATGACCGGAGAATACTATGTATTTGTTCAGAATAAACGTGTCAAGGGAGTGAAGGCGGATCTTCCCACGGGTCAGAAAACTTTTAATAACACAGACCGGGGATACCTTCTGGAGCTGGGAACCATAGGAGTCGGAAATGAAGTGGTTCTGACCGCTGAGGAATCCGGGGAGGTTCTGAATGCCCTGGTGTATCGGTTCTCCGAGCGGGCCCTGATTTCGGTTTATGAAACTTTAAACCGGATGCCGATGCATCTTACAAGCTGGACTGACACGGAGCTTTCCGGCACAGTGGAGGCAGAAGAGGCAGGCCTTTTATTCACCTCAATTCCCTATGATGAAGGGTGGACCGTGTCCATTGACGGACAGAAAGTGACGCCCAGAAAGGTTTTTGAGGCATTTCTGGCAGTTGATATCCCGGCGGGAAGTCATCAGGTGCTTCTTACCTACTTCCCGGGAGGACTGGCCCATGGGATTATGATATCAGCAGCAGCGCTATTTATTCTGTTAATTTTATTTATCATAAATATTTATGCGTCCGGCAGCAGACGCACCGCCGCACATGAAAGTCCGGCAGACGCATCTGAAATTTCTGAAAGCCAGCCGCCTGCCCGGCAGCAGACGTTCAGGGGAAACCAGGAAGCAGAAAGCCATGAGAGTCTGATGACAGTGAATATTACAGAGGAGGAAGAAAAATGAAGCTCTGGGGAGGACGATTTACAAAAGAAACCAATCAATTCGTGCAAAATTTCAATGAATCCATTTCTTTTGATCAGAAATTTTACAGACAGGATATTGCAGGCAGCATCGCCCATGTGACCATGCTTGCCAGACAGGGGATTATTTCGGCTGAAGATAAGGATGTCATTGTAAAGGGGCTGGAAGGGATCAGAGAAGATCTGGAGGCCGGACGGCTTGCCATTGCTGACGGGTATGAGGATATCCATTCTTTTGTGGAGGCGGTACTCACAGAGCGCGTGGGAGAAGCAGGAAAGAGACTCCATACGGGAAGAAGCAGAAATGACCAGGTGGCTCTGGATATGAAGCTTTATATCAGAGATGAGATTGATGAGCTGGACGATCTCTTAAAGACGCTTTTGACCGAACTTCTTTCTCTGATGGAGGAACATCTTCATACGTATATGCCCGGCTTTACCCATTTACAGAAAGCGCAGCCGGTAACTCTGGCCCACCATGTGGGTGCCTATTATGAAATGTTCCGCCGTGACAGGGGCAGGCTTGGGGATGTGCGTAAGCGCTTAAACTACTGTCCTCTGGGTTCCGGGGCCCTGGCAGGAACCACGTATCCTCTGGACAGAGAGTATACGGCAAAACTTCTGGATTTTGATGGTCCCACTTTAAACAGCATGGATTCTGTTTCCGATCGGGATTATGTGATTGAACTGCTTTCGGCTCTTTCCGTTATATCCATGCATCTGAGCCGGTTTTCCGAGGAAATTATTATATGGAACAGCAATGAGTACCGGTTTGTGGAAATGGATGATTCATACAGCACCGGAAGCAGCATCATGCCCCAGAAAAAGAATCCGGATATTGCGGAGCTGATCCGTGGAAAATCCGGCCGGGTTTACGGTTCACTGATGTCAATCCTCA
>CANRXD010000052.1 GCA_947643685.1 uncultured Clostridium sp.
GCACCTTTGCGGCAGCCCTTGGAGTAAAGGCCTATCTGGAGAAGAATCCGGGAAAGGGAACGGTGGTTCTGTTCGGATGCCCCAGTGAGGAAAAGGGAAACGGAAAGACGTTGATGGCCAGGGATGGTATTTTTGACTGTCTGGATGTTGCCTACACCTGGCATCCGGGTGATGAAAACCGGGTTACCACTAATTCAAGCTTTGCCAATGTGAGTGTGTTCTTCCGGTTCAAGGGAGTGACTTCTCACGCGGCAGCGGCTCCGGAACAGGGCCGTTCTGCTCTGGATGCAGCAGAGCTCATGAGCGTGGGCGTCAATTATTTAAGAGAGCACATCATTCCCGAGGCCAGAATCCATTATGCATACCGGGATGTGGGAGGAATCGCCCCCAATGTGGTCCAGGGCCACAGCTGTGTCCACTACTTTGTGCGGGCGCCAAAATCCTGGCAGGTACAGGAAATCTATAAGCGTGTCATAGACGTGGCCGAGGGAGCGGCAAAGATGTCGGGAACGGAGATGACCTATGAGCTTTACGCCGGACTTTCTGATTATGTTCCAAACCATGTATTGAGCGGAGTGCTTCAGGAATGCATGGAGGAGATCGGAGCGCCGGAATTTGACGAGGCGGACTTTGCCCTGGCCAGGGCATTTTTAAATGAGACCTCCACAGAGGGAGAGCTGGAGGCTAAAAAAGTATTTATCAAAAAACGGTTTGGGGCAGAAAATCTGGAGGCGGTGATGGAGCGTCCGTTAGATACTTCCATCGCCCCTCTGGAGTGGAAGGGAGAAATCATGGCAGGCTCCACGGATGTGGGAGATGCTAGCTATGTGGTTCCCACAGCCCAGTTCAACATGGCCACAGCCACCCTGGGAACTGCCGGACATACCTGGCAGATGACGGCCCATGGCAACACGGAGATTGCTCATAAGGCCATGGTGGCAGCAGGAAAGGTAATGGCTCTTGCCGGAATCCGGATGTATGAAGATCCTGATCTGGTGGAAAAGGCCAGGGCTGAATGGAAGGAAGAGACAGGCGGCGTTTACGAGTGTCCGATTCCGAAGGAAATCGGTCCTCGTCTGGAAGATTAATGATGTGAGGAAATGAAAATGATCTGAGTGTCCAAACTATCGGGCACTCAGATTTTTACATATTGCTGGTTTCTGCTGTTGGGCTTATCAGGAATCGTCATGCGGATAAGATTCATGGTTATTGCCGGACGCAGATAATTTCTGCGAAATCCCTCTTTTGATTTCAAACCCAGTTTTCCCATGAGTGTTTTGCCTGTATAAGGGGTATCGTATTCCATGACTGCAAGCAGCTTTTTGATGCATTCCCCAAGCAGCTCATTATCTTCACTGATCTGAACAGAAAGATCATTCAGAATTTTATCAATCTGAGACAGCATAAACTCAATAAAAACTGTTGATGTGCCATCTGCATGGCATCTGGCAATCGCATCGTAGTATTCGTTTTGGAACTTATCAATCTGGCTCTCAAGGGGAACGTATTCAAATATCGGTTTCCATTTGGAAAGAATAGCGGTATGCCATAATCTTGCCATTCTGCCATTCCCATCAGAAAACGGATGGATAAAGACAAGTTCATAATGAAATACACTGCTCAGAATCAACGGGTGAACGCTGCTTTGTGCTTCTTTCATCCAGATAAAAAGATTATCCATTAAGCGGGGAACAAATTGTGCAGGCGGTGCTACAAAAATGCACCGATCGCCATTGAATACACCTTCCTCACCCCGGCGAAAGATGCCTGATTCCTCCACAACATATCTTGTCATAGTACCATGAAACTGCTTTAAATCTTCAATGTTGTATGGATTTATTTCAGAAAGTCGTTCGTAAGCGGCATAGGCATTTTTAACTTCCTGGATTTCTTTCTGATCACCCAATACAGTTTTTCCATTGATTACATCCCTGACCTGTCCCAAAGAGAGGGAATTTGCTTCGATTTTCAGAGAAGAGTGGATGGACCGGATACGATTATTTTTTCTTAAGTGTGGTTTTGCCTCCAGGCTGCTGGTTGCTGTAATGCGTCCGATCTTTTCTGAAATGGATGATACGTAGGATAATATCTCATTTGTGATTTCAAAAGGCGGCCTGTAATTTTCCATAAAACACTCCTATATACTTAGGTATTATCTTGCGTACTTTCTTCCTCTATTATACAAGAAAAAGCGAAAAATTCAACCCTGGTTTTCGGAGCTTCACACGGGGATATTATGTCTTTGCAAAGCCAGTGGAGGAAAATGGCGCGGTCCACTATATCCCGGATGATCATTACTACCAGGAAAAGTTCTATTTTACGCCGGGAGATACGGGCTTTCAGGTCTTTAAGATCTGGTACGGAACCATCGGCAGCGAGCCTATTCTTTCTGTGGACAGTATGTCCCACTGGCGCAGATGCATGCAGGGCCATGCGGCCTGTAATCTGATGCCTGTGGCGTCTGCCAATCGGATGGGGGTGAGGAAGTGCCCCCTGTACGGAAAACGGCGGGCAGAAGTCGGCTCTTCAGTTTTACGGCTCCTCCTTCATCACAGACGGTACCGGAGGCCGGAGGTTTATTAAAAATTCTTCTGCGTCAGAATAAATTAACTCTGAGAATATTTTTGAATATCAGATAGACAAGGAGTTTTGTTCAATCAGATGCTTTATTTTTTTATTATCATAAATAATCAGCTTGCTCCGTGCATGCTGTGCAACATGTTCTGAAAGTAATTTTGAAAAAATTTTGTTGCAGGTTGAAACATGGATAAAGAGTATATCAGCAATTTGCTGTTGAGTCAGATTGCATTCGATGGTATAGGTTCCATTTGAGTCAGGCGTTGAACATTGACACAGTCGATCCAGCCATGTAAGGACCCGCAGACTGGCATTTAAGCCAGCAGTTACCATAAGACGTTGTCTCAGCATGGTTGAGTAGCTGGAGGCGCTATTGATATACTCATCGAATATCTGACGATCTTTTTGAAGGAAGCCATAAAACTGATCTTTTGTGAATGCGATAACGATGGTGTTTTGAGCTGCTGTGACAAAGGGGATATTCCATTCTTCTGTATTTATAACCAGATCGTTAAGCTGCAGACAGGTTCCCTGACGGCAGTAGCAGAAATCTATTGGCGTGCCATTATCGCGCTTGAGCCATATTTTTAGCATGCCCATTTTGATATATAGAATAAAGGCTTTTTGCTTTAATAATGCCTCGCCTGCAAAAAGGCGTATTTCTGTCCCGAAATCTATATATTTTTCCAGAGATGGAAATGAGATTGGATTGATGGAATAATACATGTCTCTTAAATTACCGTCATTCATAGATACCTCCGAAGTTTCGTAAAAGACGTACAGAAGATAGATATATTCAAAAGTATTTTAAAGGATTTATTGTGATTCTTCAAGGTTTTGGCACTCTTTTGCAAAATAATAATTTGAATTATGGCATTGGCCATAATTTTTCTCTCGCAGGTGCAAAAAATATTTTTCGGTAAATTATAATTTGGACCTAGCTCCCGGCTTATTGAATCATAAATATATAGATGTTAATATGAATATACAAATAAGCTGACCGGCAGCAACGAAGGAAGAGAGGAACGAAAGTATGATTTTTAATTTACCGCCTATTTTAGGTTTTATACCGCTAATTTTATACATTATATTATCATTGAAAGGAACAAATTTATTGGCAGCAACTGTAATCAGTATGGTAATTTCCTTTGTGCTGACAGGGAAAGGCCTGCTTACTGCCGGGGTATCCCTTCAGTCAGCGCTCGGTGAGTTCCTTACTTTGGTAGGTTTTATTATTATGCTTGGCTCTGGCCTTGGCGAGGTTTTGAAGAAAACAAAGGTGGCGGAAAACCTTGTTCACCTGGTTCTTGACAAGCTGAAAATCAGAACCCAAAAGCAGAGTCTCATTCTTGCCTTTTCAATGAGTATGATTTTAACTGCGCTTCTTGGAACTGGTTCAGGCGCAAATGCAACAATTTCTCCTATTATATTGCCGGTGGTAGCCAGCCTTGGAATCGCGCCGGGGGTATTGGGAATTATGCTGATTGCCGGGGGTCTCTGTGGCATGATTCTTGGACCGTTTACCCCGACAGCTGTAATTATCCGGGAACTTTCCGGGCTGACGTATACAGAGCTTATAATTACAGCTTCATTTCCGTTGTCCATAATTATTTTTGGAACTAGCTTTTATTTCTCTTTGCGACTGCAAAAACGCGGAGGAGACGGGGAGGCGTATTCAGAAGCAGACAAAGCGGCAGCGGAAGATTACAAAGCAAACCCGTATGCGAAACGAGGAACATATGCATTTTTGATTTCTATGTTTGCAATGATTGTATATGGCGTCATCGCAGGTGCCGGAGCTTCTTTTGCAATTGTAATTTTGCTGTTGGTCGCCATTGTAGTGGCTGTTGCGACAAAAACTCCAATGGAGGATTTCCTTAACTGGTTTTTTGGAGGATGCGGTAAAATGGTTCACATTTTCTGCTTATTTGTTTGCTTTTGTCCATTACTTAATAATATAGTTGCCAGCGGTGCATTTTCTGCGTTGGTTGAATTGGTTTCCCCGATCATTACAGGGAGCAGTAAAGTAGTTTTTGTTATGGTTTCCTCCTGTATTGGCATTTTTGGTATTGCAGGCGCTGCCGTAGCCCAGGCGCAGGTAATTCATGATTTGTTCAGTGAATTTATTGTCACACTGGGAATTCCTGCATCACTTTGGGCCAATATCATTATGTATGGTTGTGTGCTGACCTCCCTGTCCATGCCAAATCCGGATATTCTTGCGCCTCTGGGTCTGGCCCACTCCAGTAACTTAAAAACAGCTATGAAATGTGGATACGCGATCATCATTATTTCGCTGGCTGTGTTGTTGATTCGTTCCGTGATTATGTTGTAAATGGAGGTAGCAAAGTGAAAATTAACGTTGCTCTTTTACAGTTCCATCCCATAAGCGGAGAGCTGAAAAAAAATCGTGAAAAAGTAAATCAAATGATTGATAGGGCCATGAATTCTGAACAAAAACCTGATTTAATTGTTCTTCCGGAAACGTGGACATCCATTTATTCCAACTTTGCTTCTGTTAAGGAACAGGCCAAAATCAATGAGGAAACTATAAATGGTGAAAGTATTTCTCTTCTTAGAGAACTGGCAAAAAAATATCGTATCTGGATTAGCGGAGGCAGTATAACGCTGAAAAAGGATGAAACGGGAAAATATTATAATGCACAGTTTTTGATTAATCGGGAAGGCGAAACAGTTACGGAATATGATAAGATTCATCTCTGCAAATGGGTTCATGAAGATGATGTTTTTGAATTTGGAGGAAGGCCTAATGTGATACAGACAGAACTTGGCATGATGGGATTGATCGTGTGTTATGACATTCGATTCCCGGAACTCGTTACACGCTATGCTGTTTCTGGAGCGGAAATATTAATTGTACCCGCATGTTTTTCAACCAGTCTGTATCACTGGCGTCATCTATTGATAGCAAGAGCAATTGAAAATCAGATGTATGTATTGGGATGTAATTGCTGCCGGGGCGTTTCTGGAGAAGAGGTCGGTCATTCTATGATCGTAAATCCATTGGGGGAGGTTATGGAAGAAGCAGAAAACGAAGAGGCAATGATTACAGCAACGATTGATCTTGATGAAATTCGCAGAGTCAGAGAAAGTGTTACATATATCAATGACCGGCGGCCGGATATCTATTAATACAAGAGTTCAAGAAAAATATGGGGGAGACGAAAGCTCCCCCATTACTATTCCGGAAAGGATAAAGATGAAAATGGAATGTAGTATAATTTTTACGGGGGATATTGGATTTGACCATTATATGTCAGAAAAATGGAAAGATGACGGCCTGGTATCGGATGAGATCCTTAATTTTCTCAGGAACGCGGATCACATTGTTGCCAATGTAGAAGGGGCCCTCATTCGGGCGGAAGATGCGGTTGATGTAAATGGGAAAGGCACTATTTTTCATACAATGAACCCTGAGGCAGCAAAATTCCTAGATAAAATTAAAGCGGACATTTGGAATTTGGCTAATAATCACAGCATGGACGCGGGCCTGCCGGGGATTTCCAGCACATTGAAAATTGCACAAGATTTTGGATGTCGGACAATAGGCGCCGGAAGGAATATTCTGGAAGCCTCCAGCCCTGTGATTTTTGATGAAGCGGGGGGAATAGGAATTATAGGTGTGGGTTATATGCCGGATTGCGTCAGAGCGGATAATGTCACAGCGGGATGTTTTGCATGGGACGATCTGGAACGTATCAAAGATGTAATTTGTACCATGAAAGACAGATGCAGATGGTGTATTGTAGTATCTCATGCAGGAGAAGAATTTACATCGCTGCCGGCTCCCTATACCCGGGCAGCATATAGAAAATACTTGGAGTATGGTGCGGATATTGTGATCGGGCATCATCCGCATGTACCTATGAATTATGAATTACATGATAAAAAGGCAATATTTTATTCATTGGGAAATTTTATATTTGATACAGATTATCAGCGTGTGCAGCCCAATACGGATACGGGAATTTTATTAAAATTAACTTTTTCAGAACATAGTTTTATATTTGAGCCGCTTGCGACAAAAATAATCAGAGGAAAGGAAAGAATAGAAAAAGGGACGCTCCCTGAAATATTTATTTCTGTACCGGATGAGGAATATACTAAGCTGTTTCCCATGGCTGCAAAGGCATTCCTTTCTAATGAGAGAAGACGTATGCTTTATCTGCATCCGGAGAAATACAAAAATTATACAAAAGATCAGTGGATGGCATATTATATGGATGATTCAGAACCGGTCCGGGTTCGTTCCTGGCATCAGGATCTTGCATGCTATGCAGAATGGGAGAGAGCTTGTTCAGTTGAAGAATTTGAGAAAAGCAGATTAGAGGGAGTTAAAAGATATATCTGCGGACAGTTGGATAATTTCTAATGGGATATCTCATAACTTAAAGTTATGTAAAAAATAGAAAACATGTATAGTCTGGCAGGGCAGTTATGATTGAAAAAAAACATGGAATACGTTAAGATGAATAATAAAATGACCGCGGCTTGTTTGGCTGCAAATCGGATACCCCGGCAGCTTGCCATGGGGCGTTTGACCTGGAAATTAACGGAGGTTATGGGATGGAATACAGAATTGCTACCATTTCCGGTGACGGAATCGGACCGGAGATTGTGAAAGAAGCGAAAAAGGTGCTGGACCGCGTGGGTGCAGTATATGGACATACGTTTCATTATGAAGAGGTTTTGATGGGAGGAATTTCCATTGATACCTACGGCGTGCCCCTTACGGATGAGGCTTTGGAAACTGCCAGAAAGAGCGACTCCGTTCTTTTGGGCGCTGTGGGAGGAAATGTGGGGAATTCCCGCTGGTATGATGTGGCTCCTGATTTAAGACCGGAGGCCGGTCTTCTGGCGATTCGAAAGGGACTGAACCTGTTTGCCAACATCCGCCCGGCCTATCTTTATGACGGACTTCATGAGGCTTGTCCCTTAAAGAAGGAAATCATCGGCAGCGGTTTTGACATGGTAATCGTGAGAGAGCTGACCGGGGGACTGTATTTTGGTGAACGCCGCACCGAAGAAGTGGATGGGGTGATGCAGGCGACCGATACCCTGGTTTACAATGAAAACGAAATCCGCCGGGTGGCTGTGAAGGCCTTTGACATTGCCATGAAGAGAAAGAAAAAGGTCACAAGCGTCGATAAGGCCAATGTGCTGGATTCCTCCAGACTCTGGAGAAAGGTGGTAGCCCGGGTGGCCATGGACTATCCGGAGGTGACGCTTGAGAATATGTTAGTAGATAACTGCGCCATGCAGCTGGTGATGAATCCAGGCCAGTTCGATGTAATACTTACGGAAAATATGTTTGGCGATATTCTGTCCGACGAGGCCAGTATGATTACCGGTTCCATCGGAATGCTGTCTTCTGCAAGTCTTAATGAAGGAAAATTCGGTCTCTATGAGCCCAGCCATGGCTCTGCTCCGGATATTGCGGGAAAAGGAATTGCAAATCCCATCGCCACCATTCTGTCGGCGGCCATGATGCTCCGCTTCTCCTTTGATCTGGATAAGGAAGCGGATGCCATAGAGAACGCTGTGCGGAAAACACTGGCGGACGGATACAGAACCGTGGACATTATGGCCGAGGGAATGACAGAGGTCAAAACCATGCAGATGGGCGATCTGATCTGTGAGAGAATATAATAAGAAACAGCTTTTTCGCAAGGCTGAATTGTTACAAAAAATGCTACGATTCACGGGGACATCTTCTTGTCCGGCTTAAGACGGACAAGAAGCATCGGGCGTCCGCCCGATGTGGAAAACCGGACGAAA